>JADFUQ010000392.1 GCA_015222065.1 Bacteroidota bacterium | reverse complement strand
TATGCCAAGTTTTGTAATAAATGAGAAATGTGATGGGTGTAAAGCACTGGATAGAACTGCCTGCGAGTATGTTTGTCCCAATGATCTGATGGTATTGGACAAGGAAAAGAACAAAGCGTACAACCGTGCAGTGGATATGTGCTGGGAATGTTACAGTTGTGTTAAGATATGTCCTACCCAGGCTATTGAGGTAAGAGGGTATGCCGACTTTATGCCTCTTGGAGCTGTAGTCCAGCCAATGCGCAGTACAGATACTATTATGTGGGCTGTACGTTTCAGGAATAAAATGATCAAACGTTTTAAATTTCCTATTCGGACAATTCCTGAAGGTACCATTGAACCGGATGCCGGTTTTGAAACAGGAACGGATGATTTGAAAAGTCCGCTATTAAGAACTGAACCGGATTCCCTGGGAACTGAACTTTTCAAAAAGTAAAATAAATACTTAATAATGAATCCTGATAATTTCGAAACTATCCATATCGATACTGATCTGCTTATTCTTGGTGGAGGAATGGCTGCCTGTGGTGCTGCTTTTGAGGCAGCTTACTGGGCGAAGAAGAATAATTTAAAAGTGACTTTGGTGGATAAAGCTGCAATGGAAAGAAGTGGCGCTGTTGCAATGGGTCTGTCTGCTATTAATATGTATCTGGGATTAAAAGATGGAAAAAACAGTGTTGAGGATTATGTTAATTATGTAAAAACCGATCTGATGGGGATTGCCCGGGATGACCTGGTAGCAAACATTGCCCGTCATGTTGATTCGTCAGTTCACCTGTTTGAGAAATGGGGACTGCCAATCTGGAAAGATGATGAAGGAAACTACGTTAATGAAGGGCGCTGGCAGGTTATGATACATGGTGAATCTTATAAAAGTATTGTGTCTGAAGCTGCCAAGAACGCGTTGAGGGATATGGGAGAGAAAGGTGAATACTTCGAAAGAATATTTATTACCGAACCGATAATGGAAGGTAACAGATGTGTTGGTGCTGCGGGATTTAGTGTTAGGGAGAACAAATTTTATATTTTCAAAGCCAAAGCTGTTCTTGATACCATGGGTGGAGCAGTTCATGTTTTCCGTCCGCGCTCTGTTGGCGAAGGACTTGGCAGATCATGGTATCCACCGTTCAATTCAGGGGCAAGTGCCTATTTTACACTTAAGGCAGGAGCTGAAATGACATGCCAGGAGGTTAGGTTTGTACCGGTTCGTTTTAAGGATTCATACGGACCTGTAGGTGCATGGTTCCTGTTATTCAAAGCGAAAGCAACAAATGCCAAAGGTGAAGACTATATGGTAACAAGAGCATCTGAGCTTGAAAAATGGGCTCCTTACGGTACTGCAAAACCTACCCCTGCAAACCTCAGGAATTATCTTATGTTACTGGAGTTGGAAGAAGGAAACGGACCTATTTATATGCAGACCGGTGAAGCGATAAAAGAAATGGTGGCAAATATACCTGATGAAAAAGAAGCGAAAAGAAAATTAAAAATGCTTGAATCGGAAGCATGGGAAGACTTTCTGGATATGACAATCAGTCAGGCACTGAACTGGGCTGCTCATAATATTATGCCCGAGAAACAACCTTCAGAAATTTCAGCCTGTGAACCTTATTTTATCAGTTCACATTCAGGAGCCTCAGGAGCATGGATAAGCGGACCTGAAGATCTTGCTCCCTCAAATCATTTCTGGGGATATGATAATATGACTACTATCAGGGGTCTGTTTGCTGCAGGAGATGCTTCAGGAGCTTCATCTCATAAATTTTCTTCGGGTTCGTTTACCGAAGGCAGAATAGCAGCGAAAGCAGCTCTTGCTTTTTGTGTGGATAACCCTGAAACTGCTTCTATTGACGAAGCAAAAGTTCAGGAAATAAAAGAAAAAATATTGCAGCCTTTAGCTACATTCGAGGAGCATAAAGACTATGCGAATGATGAAGATGTTAATCCGAACTACATTAAACCGAGAATGTTCATGTTTCGCCTGCAAAAGATTATGGACGAATATGCAGGAGGTGCATCAGTGGGTTTTAAAACATCGAAAGCACTACTTGACAAAGGCCTTGAGTTCCTGCAATATATGAAAGAAGATGCTGAGAAACTTGCTGCATCCGACCTGAATGAACTGATGCGTTGCTGGGAAAATATTCATCGTATGTGGCAGGCAGAATCTCATTTAAGAACCATCCTTTTCAGGGAAGAAACAAGGTGGCCGGGATACTATTTCCGGACCGATTTTCCTGAAATGAAAGAGGATTGGAAATGTTTTGCCAATTGTAAGTGGGATCCCGGGACAGGAGAATGGGAGATGGTTAGACGAGAAGTCATGGAGGAAAGTAAAAAGTAATTAGTAAGTAGTAAATAGAAAGAAGGCAAGAAGGCAGAAGGCAAAAGGGAAGAGAGAGATGAGAGGTGAGTAGGCGAGTGAAGAAGCGAAGAGCAAAGAGCGAAGTGTAAAAAGCTACAACCAGTAACCAGTAACCAGTAACCAGTAACCAGTAACAATGAAGTAAGTAGTAAATTAATTGTATTTTTTCAATTTTCAATTTTCAATTTTTTAAATGTCAATCCCACATAAAAAACCCACTTTAATTGTCGGTGGTGGCATCAGTGGAATAACAACTGCAGTTGAAATAGCAGAGGTTGGAAAGGAAGTTATTCTGATTGAGCAGAAGCCTTACCTGGGTGGGAATGTTATTAAAATGAACAATTATTTCCCGAAATTATGTCCGCCTGCATGTGGCCTGGAAATTAATTTCAGAAGGATCAGGCAAAACCCCCGTATTAAATATTATACTTCAACAACCCTGCTCGAAATTTCAGGGGAAAAAAATAATTTCAGTGTAAAATTGCGTTCAGCACCACAATATGTAAAGGATAATTGCACAGCATGTGGGAAATGTGTTGAGGTCTGCCCGGAGGAGAGACCAGATGAATTTAATTATAACTTCAGCAAAACAAAGGCGATCTATTTCCCGCATGAGATGGCCTTTCCCGCGAAATTTTCTATTGATGACCGGTATTGCAAAAAGGAATCGTGCAATAAATGTGTAGAGGTATGTGAATATAATGCAATTGATCTTTCTGCGAAAGAAGAGGTTTTTTTTCTTGAAGTAGGCTCGGTTGTTTTTGCAACTGGCTGGAAGAATTATGATGCAGGCTTAATTGAAAATTTGCATTATTCTGATTTTAAGAATGTTGTTACTAATGTAGAGTTTGAGCGATTGATAGCATCAAACGGACCGGGAAAAGATAAACTGATCAGACCGTCAGATAATACAGAACCTGAGGAAATTGTATTCGTTCAGTGTGCCGGTTCGCGTGACGAAAATTATCTTCCCTATTGTTCGGCTGTTTGTTGCCCTGCTTCGTTAAAACACGCACTTTCAATACAGGAAAAATATCCTGATAGCAAAATAAAGATCTTTTATATTGATTTGAGAGTATCAGGAAGAAACGAAGATTTCCTGGCTAAAGTTGAAGAAAATAAAAACATTGAACTGATAAAAGGTAAGGTGGCTAAGATTGAGGAGGTTGGTGAAACAAAAAATTTAATAGTTGAAGCTGAAGACGTCCTCTCTGGGAAAAAAATAAAGCATGAAGCTGATCTGGTTGTGCTTGCAACAGGTATTGTTCCTTCAGATGCAACGTTAAATCTGAACAAAGACCAGAATGGTTTTCTGACAGAGATACAAAAAGAGGGAATACATGCAGTGTCATGCTGTAAAAAGCCAATGGATGTTTCATCATCAGTAAAAGATGCTACTGCCGCGGCATTAAAAGCTATTCAATTAACCGGTTAAAACTGTTAAAATTGGGAAAAAGGACAGGTGTATATATTTGCTCAGGGTGCGAAATTGGTAAGAGTATAAATATTGAGAAACTCAGCCAAACCGTAACAGGTGAACAGAATATCACTGTTTGCAAAAACCATTCTTCACTCTGCTCGGTTGAAGGATATGAACTGATCAGTCGGGATATTGAAAAGGAAAAGTTAGACAGTGTAGTAATTGCAGCATGTTCACCAAGGGTTAAAACCGGGATATTTGATTTTCCTGAAAATATTATCTGCGAAAGGGTTAATTTACGGGAACAGGTTGTTTGGTGTTATGAGCAGGGAGAGGAGGATACTCAGATGGCAGCTGAAGACTACCTGAGAATGGGTATTGCCAGGGTGAAAAACATTTTAATTTCACAACCATATATAGCAGATGATATTAGTTCTGACATTCTGGTTGTTGGCGGCGGAATAACCGGAATAACCGCCTCTATTGAAGGAGCAAAAGCAGGATACACTGTACACTTGATTGAAAAGGAAAAAAAGCTTGGAGGTTGGTCGGGTAAATTATATAAGCAGATTCCCTATAAGGAGCCTTATAATAAATTAATTGAACCGGTAGTAAAAGAAAAGATCAGGAATGTTGAAGATAATCCAGATATCAAAATATATAAGTCAGCCACTGTTAGCAAAATAACCGGTCAGCCCGGAAAATTTGAAATAATTATACAGAATGGACAGGAGCAAAAGATCACTGTAGGGTCAATTGTTGCTTCAATGGGATGGAAACCTTATGATGCAAATGCCCTGACTCATCTTGGTTATGGTAAATACAAGAATGTACTTACTAATGTGGAGTTCGAAGAATTGATAAAAGAATATCCGGAAAAGCAATTGGCCAAAAGCATTCTTTTTATTCAGTGTGCCGGATCAAGGGATAAAGATCATCTGCCTTATTGCTCATCATTTTGTTGTGGAACAACACTTAAGCAGGCTAAATATATCAGGGATTTAAGTCCGGAGACTTCAGTATTTATTATTTATAAAGATATCCGTACCCCTGGTTTGTATGAGGAGTTTTATAAAGAGGTACAGAAAGATGATTACCTGTTCATGACTAAAGGGGAGATTAATGAGATTAAAGAAAAAGATAACAAACTGCAAATAAGTATTAAGAACACCTTACTTGGTGATGACATTGAAATTACTGCAGATATGGTGGTTCTTGCTACAGGTATGACTCCTGCCGGGACTGAAGATTTAAATCTTGCCTACCGCCTGGGAAAAGGATTACCTGAATTGAAATATAACTTTTCCGATTCTCATTTTATTTGTTTCCCTTACGAAACAAGGCGGACAGGGATTTATGCTGCAGGTAGTTTAAGAGCTCCCATGGATATTCCTTCTTCAATGGAAGATGCGAAAGGAGCAATGTTAAAAGCTATTCAGTGTATTGAAGCAACAAAGAGGGGAGAGGCGGTACATCCACGTTCAGGAGACAAGACATATCCCTCTCTGTATCTTGAAAGATGTACCGATTGTAAGAGGTGTACTGAAGAATGTCCGTTTGGTGCATACGATGAAACAGAAAAAGGAACGCCACTTCCCAACCCGACCCGTTGCAGGCGTTGCGGAATATGCCTGGGATCATGCCCTGAAAGAATAATCAGTTTTTCAGACTTTTCTATTAATAGTGTCTCGGCTATGATCAAATCAATTAATGTTCCGGATGAGTTTGAAGAAAAGCCAAGAATACTGGTATTTGTTTGTGAAAATGATGCTTATCCGGCATTAGATATGGCTGGAAGAAAAGGGTTGAAATATAGTCCGTATGTGAGGATCATCCCTGTCAGGTGTATCGGCTCAATAAATAATGTATGGATCTCTGATGCACTCTCCAAAGGTTTTGATGGGATATTACAAATTGGCTGTAAACCCGGAGATGATTACCAGTGCCATTTTATTCATGGTAGTGAATTGACTGAGACCAGGAGTGAGAATTTACAGGAAACCCTTGAAACAATGATGCTGGAGCCGGAACGAATAAAAACCGAGTTTGTTGAAATCACTGATTATTATAAGATAACGGAAATTATTAATGAATATGTTGAGGCGATAGAAGAAATTGGACCGAATCCTTTTAAAGAAATATAAGTCAAAAGTAAAAAGTCAAAAGTAAAAAGAGAAGAAAGAGGGGAAGATGAGAAGATGAGAAAATGAGAAAATGAGAAGATGAGAAGATGAGAAGAGGGGAAGAAGTAAGAAGTAGAGAGAAAGAAGGAAGGAAAAGCAAAGGGCAAAAGACAAAAGGCTAAAGTGAAGAAAGGTGAGTAAGGTGAGTAGATAAATAGGCAATTACTCAACTCACTAAACTACTCAACTTACTCAACCAAACTTTGAAACCTGAAACCATTTGGAAGACTAAAGTAAAGAGAAAAAGATGATAGATATTAATCCGGATATTGAGTTTAAGAAGGAGGTTAAGAGATTAAGTAACTCTTCATTAAATGAGTGTATACAATGTGGGAATTGTTCGGTAGTATGCACGCTGGCTCCGGATGATAGTCCATTTCCAAGGAAAGAGATGATTTGGGCAGGGTGGGGAATGAAAGAGAGGCTAATTGTCAATACTGACATCTGGTTGTGTCATCAGTGTGGTGATTGCAGTACTCATTGCCCGCGTGGCGTAAAACCTGCAGATGTGTTTTCTGCAATCAGACAAATATGCTACCGTCACTATGCAAGGCCAAAATTCTTAAATACAATATTAAGTAAGCCAATATGGCTTCCGGTTGCGATATTAATTCCGGTTATTGTAATTCTGTCAATAATATTTATGGCAGGTACTTTACAAATTCCTGAAGGAACTGTGAGTTATTCAAAGTTCTTTCCTCATGCCTGGTTAAATGGTTCATTTAGCATCATAGTTTTTACCATTTATGGTTTTGCCATATCCGGGTTGATAAAATTCTGGAATGATTTGAAAGCCCATTATCATGATACACAACCTAAGAAGGGATTTTTCAGGAGTTTTCTTAGTACAATAAATGAAATTCTTTTACATTCAAAATTCAGTAGCTGTTCAGCACAAAAATCAAGGAAAACATCGCATTTACTGGTATTCTATGGATTTATCCTGCTACTGATTGTGACCTGTTTTGCTATTGTTGCGACATTAACTCACAATTACCCTCTTAAATTTACTAATCCGGTCAAAATTATGGGGAATATTGCCGGTTTGATGTTGTTAACCGGATTGGGAATAATGATAATTAACAGACTTTTTAATAAAAAAAAATATGGCAATAGTAACTATTCTGACTGGCTATTAATTATCTCTTTTTTCCTGTTAGTTATTTCAGGTGGGTTAGTAGAACTAGCACGTTTCATGAATTGGTATTATGCATATCACTTATATTTTTTTCACCTTGTCTGTGTATGGTTTGTAGTTTTTTATCTACCTTACGCTAAATTCGGACATATGTTATACAGAACTATAGCTATAGGTTTTGCAAAAGCCATTGACCGCCAGTAACCAGTAACCAGTAACCAGTACCATTACTTCTTACTTCATACTTCTTTGCGTCCTGTATCCGAATATTGTGATAATAATAAAACTTATCAGCGGCACAATAAACGAAACGTTTACAGCAGGCATTGTAAAAAGAGTTTCGAAGTTAATAATAGAAGCTTGCAAGGGAGGTAAAACCGAACCACCCAGTATAGCCATAATTAAACCCGCAGCACCTATTTTAGCATCTTCGCCCAGACCCTTAAGTGATATTCCGTATATTGTAGGGAACATAAGTGACATACAGGCAGAAATACCAACAAGAAAGTAAAGACCTGCAACTCCCTGGATAAAGATTGTTCCGAGTGTAAGGGTCATTCCTCCGATAGCAAGGAACATAAGCAATTTGCCGGGTTTGATATATTTCAGAATAAATGTACAAATGAAACGGCTAACGCAAAAGATAATCATGGCAATTATATTGTATTGTTGTGATAACACTTCAGCATCTTTCTCAGCCATTCCCTGGCTTATAAATATTCTTGTACCATAATGAATAATGAAAGTCCAGCACATTATTTGTGCACCAACGTAAAAAAATTGAGCAATAACTCCTTCACGATATCTTTTATTAGAAGACAACCGTCTAAGTGTAAGAAACAGATGAACTTTGTGATTACTATCTTCATTCTTTGGCATTTTTACCAGAGCAATGATAATAAACATAGCGACAATTATCAGTCCAATGATAATATATGGGTTACTAAGGATATCCAGATCGTGGACTTTTACTGCTTCAAACTCCTCTTGTGAAAGAAGATTACGTGTATTTGTGTCCCTTGGATCAAGTTGTGCCTGTATAAAATTCATTGCAACCCACATTCCAAGCAATGAGCCCATAGGGTTAAAGGCCTGAGCAAA
Organism: Bacteroidota bacterium; assembly: GCA_015222065.1. Classification (GTDB taxonomy): domain Bacteria; phylum Bacteroidota; class Bacteroidia; order Bacteroidales; family VadinHA17; genus JADFUQ01. The sequence continues at coordinate 6,243 of JADFUQ010000392.1, read as the reverse complement.
ATTTAGACGGCGTGTAGCAGTTTCTTCTGATCCCATTGAAAGGATATATGGATTAGCACTGGTTTCCAGGAAAGAAAGGCCACAGGTAAGGATAAAATAAGCAATAAGAAAAGGAGCGAATATTCCTGACATATTAGCGGGAATAAAAAGCAATGCACCGGTTGCATATAAACCAAGTCCTACCAATATGCCTGCTTTATAATTGAATTTTCTTATAAACATTGCAGCAGGAAATGCCATTGTAAAATACCCGCCATAAAATGCTACTTGCACTAAAGTTCCTCCTGTGGCAGACATTCTAAAGATTTTCGAGAATGTCTTAACCATGGGATTTGTAATATCATTGGCAAATCCCCATAGTGCAAAACAGGTTGTTATTAAGATAAATGGAACAAGGATATTCCTTGCAATTACCAGGTTCTTTTCATTTTTCATATTTCAACTTTTTGACTTTTATCCCTTTTTTTTACTCACCTCTTTATTCTTTACTTCATAATTCAAAATTCGTTATTCTATATTCATTATTTCCCACTTCACCTTTTCGACCTTTTGACTCTTCGGCTTTTTCCTTCTTCCTTACTCACCCTACTCAACTTTAATAAGCTCCAACCGTATAATATCCAAAATCATAACCGGATTATCCAGCATCTGATTTGTATTATCCAGTTTCTGAATTTTTTTAACAACATCCATTCCTTTTATTACTTTGCCAAAGGCAGCAAAACCCTGGCCATCCGGGTTTCGTTTACCTCCATAATCAAGTTCCAGTTGGTTATTTATACAAATAAAAAACTCAGAGCTTGCTGAACCGGGTTTATCACGTGCCATTGAGAGTGTTCCATCCAAATGTTTTATCCCTGTTATATCAGTGGTTTCATGTTTAATCGGTCCTAATCCGGGAAGAGAATCAGACCATCCCAGTCCCCCTTGTATCACCTCGATTTTAATATCATCATCCGGTTGATTTTCCATATTTACAACCCTGTAAAAACAAGCATTTTTGAACATCCCCTTTTTTATATATTCTAAAAAATTGTTTGCCGTAACAGGAGCTTCTTTCTCAAATATCTCGATTTCAATTTCTCCAATTTCAGTAGATATACGAATAATTGGGTTTTTACTTTTTATTGATTCGTCCAGGTTAAATGTTTCAATGCCGGTTGATGTTATTAACAGGGGTAAGAAGAATAATGCCGATAATTTCATGGCTTATTTGTTTTGATTGTTTATTCAATAATTAGAAATTAAATTTTTCCTTTTCTTTTTAATTCCCAGAAACATTTTGCTGTTGCATTAATATCAGCAGCAGCATTGTGTGCTTCCTCAAATTCTGTTTTGAATAATTTGTAATGTAATTCCGACAACTTTGGCCATTTATAACCATAAGGTCCGTTAATTGCACAGAGATTTGTCGTGCTTTTCATCGTACAGATTTTTCTTTTTGTTGGTAATGGATTTTGTTTTCCAGCCCGTAAAAATTCTGCACCGACAATCTTCTCATCAAAACTTATATTATGTGCAACAAGAAATTCTGCCTGACTTACTAAAGATTGAAAAGTTTGCAAAACTGTCAATAAAGGCTTCCCTTCTTTTATAGCTCTTTCTGTTGATATACCATGAATACGAGAGGCATCTGTTGGAATGGTAAAGCCTTCCGGTTTAATGATAAAGTCACCACCGGAAATTTTATTACCATCTCTGTCATAGTGCAAATAAGCTAATTGCACCAGTCTTGGCCAATTATTCAAATCCGTAATAGGTGCTTTCCAATTTCCTGGTAGTCCTGTTGTTTCTGTATCAAAAAATAAATACATAATAAGTTATTTGTAACTATTTAGTGTCTTCGCTTCGACTGCGCTCAGCATGAAAAGTTTGGAATCATTGAATGCTTAAATAATTATTTAGCTATTGTTATTTGCTTTCTTGAAGGCTAAAATAACTAAAGTTTAAAATATACTTTGCATTTTTGCCGAACATAAATTTTTGTCTTTGCCAACTGCCAACTGCCAATTGCCAACTGATTAGTTAATTAATTCAATAAGTGCATTTCTGTTTAAAATCTCAACCTGTTTCTTTTCAATTTTAATAAGTCCCTCATTTTGCATTTCTCCAATAATTCTGGCAAACGAAGGTCGGGTAACACCGAATAATTCGGCTAGCTGTTGTTGGGTCTGTTTCAATTCTACAATATAAAAATCGTCTTTGGCAAGCTCTAATATGTATTGTGCAAATTTGCTTTTAATTGTAGTAAAAGAAAAGAACTTAATTTTATTCGATAAAAATTGGCTCCGGTTCGATATAGCATTCAGGAAATTATTCAGAATTCTTACATTCGATTGCAAAATCTTTAAAAATTCACTTTTATGTATAACCAATATTTCGGTATCCATAACAGCTTCAACGGTTACTGGAAATTTATTATTCTTGCCAAAGATAAAAGCAATAGCAAGAGGCTTTGGAGCATGAATATCCTCAATTTTAATTGTTTTACCTGAATAATCTATCATCTCTCCCTTAACATAACCTTTTAAAATTATCATTAAATAATTACACTCTTCACCACTAAATGCAATAGTATCTTTCGGTTTATATTTTCTAATTTGATAATTTATTTTGTTCAGCAGGTTCTCTATATCCCACTCATTGAAACCTTTAAATAATATTGAATCAGAAAGTATCTTATACATAGTTCGTAACTATTAAGTGCCTAAATGAGGAAGTGCCTAAAGTGCTAAAGTTAAAAGCGCCTAAAATGTATAGAATGCTATAATGTCTAAATTTTGAGGCTAATCTCATTATACTTTGCATTTTTGTTGATCGATTGCCGACTGTTGACTGTGGACTGCCGACTGATTAGTTCCCATAATTCAAATGTATATAAATATCTGCTGAATGTAACATATGTTACAACTTTAGGTTCCGGATGACAATATTTTTGTTAAAGAAAAACATTTTAAAGTAAAAAAATATTATTAAAAGTACTTAATAAAGGATTAACAAATTAGGTTTTTTAAACAAAAAATAATGAAAAGAGATATTGTAAAAATAGACGAGGATTTATGCGATGGGTGTAAAGAATGCATTCCTAATTGTCATGAGGGTGCTCTGCAAATTATTGATGAGAAAGCACGATTAATTAGTGATTTGATGTGTGATGGATTAGGTGCATGTTTAGGCCATTGTCCACAAGGCGCTATTACAATTGAGCAACGTGAAGCTGAACCTTATGATGAGGTAAAAGTGATGACCGATATGGTTACTAAAGGTGAAAATGTAGTAGTTGCCCACTTAAAGCATTTAAAAGATCATGGAGAAGAAAGTTATCTTCATGAAGGTATAACATATTTATTAAGTCATAAAGATGAATTTGATATAGATGTATATAAAATAATAAATGAAATAATTGAGGAAAATAATATGGAAAAACATGAAAATAGTCCGGAATATGGATGTCCCGGGTCACAGGAAAAGAGTTTTGGAGCAGGTCGGGAATCCGGAAATATGGCAGAATCGGCAAGTCAAAGATCTGAATTAACACACTGGCCTGTTCAGATGCACCTGATTAATCCCAATGCAGCAAATTTCAAAGATTCTGATATTGTTATTGCTGCAGACTGTGTGGCTTTTTCGTTAGGCAATTTTCATAAAGATTATTTAAAAGGAAAAAGCTTAGGTATAGCATGCCCGAAATTAGACTCAAATACAGAAGTTTATATTGAAAAGTTCAGACAACTGATTGATGAGGCTAAAGTAAATACCATAACAGTAATGATGATGGAGGTGTCTTGTTGCGGTGGCTTAATTCAGATGGTTAAAGCAGCTGCTGCAAAAGCAGAACGTAAAGTGCCTGTTAAACAAATAATTGTTGGGATAAAAAGTGAAATTCTTGAGGAGCAATGGGCGTGAATTCAAGGGAGCACCCTTCGAAAAGGGAGCATGCTCCCTTTTGTTTTTTCTTATTCCATTGACAGTAGCACAAGGATGTCTGTTTCTGCTTTCCCGCCGCTTTTGTCAACGGAAACGAGCTTATATTCATGGGCTTTCCTGTCAGCTACATTTTCCTTGAAAACAAATGGTTCTTTGGTTGTTTGCGGTTTATAGATTATTTCACCAATCTTTTCATTATCACGGAGGATCTCGTAAGTTTTTATTGGTTCGCTTCCTGCATAAGCCGTATGCCAGGTGAGATTTATCACGCGCTGTTCATCTTCTAATTGCTGGCTTATGGAAGGATTTTCCGGAGCAGTAAGACCTCCTTCAGGGATTTGGAAATAATTGGTTTTACCTCCTTTCACCATACCCGCCATTTGTTCAACTTCCCGTCGTTCTGTTTCATTGAGCCCGTCAGGTTCAATCAGGGCAGACTGGAAATTTTGATGTAGCTGGCATAATTCAGGGTTTTCGCTAATCTGGCCAATACCGATGATGGCGGTATGAATGCCGGGCGTAGTGAGCGAATATTCAATCAGAGGCCTGGATGGCAGAGACCTGCTCCCAACCGTTCTGACTACATGTTCGGGTTTCCATGACCAGTCGGCATCCTTTGTGTACATAGCACCGTCGGCGAAAACCTTCATGGCAATTACTCCCATGTTTTTTGCGGATGCCACAGAGATTACGTTATGCTGCATGTTGAAATTAAGTCTGTCGTTTGCATTGATGGCCACCAGCATTCCATCAAGCAGGTTGAATTTATCTCTCTGGATCATTTCCATCATTACCGGAGCAGAATAATGACCGGAAAACCCGATATGCCGGATCAGCTTTTCCTCTTTTGGGTTAAGTCCGGTAAGGTTCGTTCCGTCACGGTAATCACGTAAAGCAGCAAGAGCACCAATATGTTCGGCTTTTGGATCCGGATTTTCAAGACCTTCATACAGAACATCAACCTCCTGAAGTGTATTAAGGTTGTGGATCAGTATCATATCAAGATAGGAGCCTTCCGGGTAATATCCCTCTCCATCACCAAATATCTGGGACAGGGATCTTTTCAGATCATCTACTGTAAGCGACCCTTCAGTGCCATTGGTAACGTGCCTCACACCTTCTTTCTCCATAGCTCCTTTTGCCCACCGTAAGTGAGTTTTCGAAGTAAGCCAGATCGATTTTCTGAGACTTTCGTTATAGCCTGTATTGCCGGAAATCAGGTCAAGCTTGCGGAAAGCTGTTCCAAAATTCAACTGGCTGGGACCGTAAACATTGGATGTGTCATAATAATTTACTCCCAGGTTAAAGGCTTTTAGTATTATATTTACGGGATTAACATTTTCGGGTGTCCATTGAATGGAAGCTTGTCCACCAAGACCAAGTGTGGTCACATCGAAATTCAGGTTTCCGAACGATCTTTTCATAGGGCCGGCAATTGCCCCCCTGCTGCAACGGATGTATGGAACAACCGATAGACCTGCAACTGCTACTGCCGACGCTTTTAGAAATCTTCGGCGGGAATTGGATTTGTTTTTTGTTTCAGACATATTAAAATTGTTTAGTTTAAAACATGAATGATTAAGTAAATTTATGTTTTTAAATGATTCAAAACAATATATTTGGGAAAAGAAAGGATTAAATTCTTACAGGAAAGCCGTATGCGGGAAAACCGCATGTACGGTTTGACGAGGGGGTAGGGAAGGTGTTTTATCCTTCCCGCTCTACTTTACCGAGAACTTCTTTTTTGTACTTTTGAGACAGCCCCTTAGTCATTTATCTTTATTTTCACACAGCCTCTGAAGCCTGTCTGCGCATAGTCGCTTTAGCGAAGGCAGGTAAGCGAGACTACAAAAGTCGGTACTGACGAATAATTCCGGAAATGAACCTTGCTATACAAGCTCTTAACCGGTTTGAAAATGCACTTAAACAAGTATGGCAGGGAGAATCTTCAACATCTTGTTCAAACGGTATTAAAACAGGGAGAAATCCTTTTTGCTGATCTTGAGGATATACTAAGTGAAACACCTAACCTGGATAAACCAGAAGATAAAAGATAAAAGACAAAAGATAAAAGACGAAAGTTAAAGATCCTGACAACCAAAGGTTTGTCAGGGTAAAAAGTTGAATAAAATATTTTCCTTCTGTAAAATGTAATCTAGCATAAATCCGCAATGTTGGAAACAATTCTCTGCCAACCTGAGTCCTTAATAAAAATGAAAGAAACTAAGTTTTTAGATATTAATTCTATATTTGTGTACATGTTTCATTTGTAATTAATTAGTGGACTTAAAAAACTGGAGTAATTTTGGATCGGTT
>JADFUQ010000048.1 GCA_015222065.1 Bacteroidota bacterium | reverse complement strand
GAATTACTTCAACAAACATTACTAACTGGACTACTGCCTACGGCTGGGGTGACCACTCATTAGCAGGGTATTTGACAAGTTTTTCAGAAACCGACCCACAAGTTGGTTCAAATACAATAAATTACATTCCAAAATGGGATGGTTCAGCGCTTGTATCTGGAACAATTTATGATAATGGTACTAACGTCGGTATTGGGACGACGAATCCAGGGAGCAAATTACATATTAGATTGTCAGGTACTACGATTTTGGATGGCTTTCGTTTGCAAACATCTCAGACAACCGGTGAGGATTGGTATATTTATATGCCCTCGACAGATGATTTGGTATTTCGCAATGATGTCACTGATGTTGTCACTATAGCAAAAAATACCGGCAACGTCGGTATTGGTGGTGATCCGGGGGGTGATGAAAAATTATGGGTCACCACAGATGGTACTGATATTAGTGGTATTTATGTTGATCATAATAAGACTGGATCTGGATATGCTTATGGAATATATGTAGATGTAGATGCCACATATTCGGGTAACAAATATGCATATGGAATATCTAGTAATGCACTAAATAATGGTGGTAGTTATTCAACTTATGGATTACGGGGTTATGCTACCGGTACTTCTACTGGAACTAAATATGGTGTATATGGATTTACAGGAGGCACAGGAACCAGATATGGTGTATATGCTTCTGGAGACCTTGCTTATACAGGCAGTCTAATACATATATCAGATGTTAAATTCAAAAAAAATGTGCAATCAATGACTGGTATTTTACCCAAATTAAAGCAATTGAATGCAAAGTCATACACACATTCAACCGACTCCAAATATAAACATATGAATTTAACAAAAGGTAATCATTATGGTCTTATAGCCCAGGAGTTAGAACAGGTTTTTCCTGAATTGGTGATTGATGCTGTACATCCGGGTGAACAGGATGAAGAAACAGGAGAATTTATTGGAGAAGAGATTCATTATAAAGGTGTTAAGTATATGGAATTAATACCAATTTTAGTGCAGGCAATTCAGGAACAACAGCAAATGATTGAAAATCTGCAGCAGGAAATTGAAAATTTAAAGAATAAATAGTCTAACTTGAAGACTATTTACTCCCGTGGTGTCCGTAATGGCCTACGGCAGATAAATTTGTAACGAGTGCTGTACTATTGGTTGTAGGATTTTTATATGGCTTTTTAGGGATAAGTTTGTGATGAGTGTTTGTTTGTATAGACAGAATGACAACTCCCTTGTTCCCTCTCCATACGGAAAAGTTATATTCAGATGGAATTCAGGAAATTACAGAAAAATTCCACTTTGAAAAGGGGGAGTTCGTTGTAGAGGGTTGTAAATTTACATCCATTCAAATAGCAAGTCTAAAATACGGCAGGTGCCGGGGGTTTTGCCCAAAACGCTGGCAATCACGGCATACGAGTTACGAGTTCACAATCGTTGAAGGTTATACGTAAAAATGATTAATTTTATCGATTAACGGTTTGCAGTTCACCTGCTTCAGCTATCAATAATAGATATTGCACAGAGCTTAGGTGGTCAGGCGAAACCGCTGGTTAGGCCAAAACAAACCTTTCTTCAGCTTATGTTGACAAGACTTACGAAGGATAGCAAACACACCAGATGTCCGACTATTGACAGACATCTGGTGTGTTTGCTTTTTTAGATAAAGCAATTAGTCAGTCCTGATCCTTCCGTGGTTTCTCTAACACACGCTAAAAAATCGCGGGGTTAGTACAAATTTATAACTTTGTCTCCCGTATCAACTTTATCAAAACAATTCTATAAAACCGGATATAGTATGAATAAGATATATCAAAAACTTGCCGATCGCCTGGATCAGATACCAAACGGTTTTCCAAAAACCAAAAGCGGAGTGGAGTTAAAATTACTGGCAAAACTTTTTACCCAGGAAGAGGCAAAGCTGGCTTCTGCCTTAAGCCTTGAGCATCAATCCATCAAAACAATTGCAGAGAAGAACAATGCCGGTGAATATGAAGTTAAATCTCTTTTAATAGGGATGGTTAAAAAGGGGCTTATTGACCTGAAAAGAGAGGAGGGCAAGGGGTTTACATTTTGCCTGATCCCTTTTGTTGTTGGTTTTTACGAACGCCAGAATGCCAAAATAGATAAGGAGTTTGCAGAACTTTTTGAAGTTTATTATAAGGAAAGCTTTCATAAGACAATGATAGTTGATCCTTCAGTCCACAGGGTAATTCCCATTGAAAAAACAATCCCGGTAAATATAGATGTTATGCCATATGAAAAAGCCTCTACATATCTTGATAATGCCAAATCCTGGGGTGTCTTGAATTGTATATGCAGGGTCCAGAAAAAATTGATCGGTCAGGGTTGCGACCATACGGTTGAAAACTGCCTGGTGTTTTCTATCAGACCAGGTGCATTTGACCGTACAGATGATATCAGGTCAATCTCTAAAGAAGAAGCATTGGATATCCTGGCTGAGGCTGACAGGGAAGGGCTGGTACATTCGACAAGCAATACACAGAAAGAGGTAAATTATATTTGCAACTGCTGTACCTGTTCATGTGGTGTGCTTCGGGGAATGGTTGAATATGGTAGTCTTAATTCAATAGCCCGGTCTGACTTTTATGCAGTTGTTGATAAAGACTTGTGTAATGCATGTGAAATATGTATTGATCGATGCCAGTTCAATGCCCTGCAAATTATCGGCGATATTTGTATAGTTGATACTTCTTTTTGCTTTGGATGCGGTCTCTGTGTCACTTCCTGTTCAACCGGGGCCCTCTCTCTTGAACAGAAGAATTCGAAAGAACTGGTCCCTCCGCCTTTTTCTGAAAATGAATGGAGGGAAAAAAGAGAAAAAGCAATGAATAGTTGAATATCTTCCTCTTATTTTATACGAATCAAAAATCCGCGGTTTTTTAATGTTTCCAGATACGGATTATCTGCACTGATGGTAGGCAAAACAGCATTTATGCATAAACCTACCCACCATACACCTTTGTCTTTTTCTTCTTTTGCTATTTCACGAGAGAACATTCTCAAATCAACTGTGCCGGCTAATGCATCTGCCATGCCTTTTCCTGCCCCACCTGCGGAAATATTGAACCGAACTTCTTCGTGTTCTTTTTTATATTCTTCCGACCATTTTATGGCTAAAGGGCAAAAGCTCCGGAAAAATTAAGCGTTTTTTCTTTTTTTTTTAGAAACACAAGATGACATCAAAAGAATTGCCACAAGGACATAAAGAAAATTTACTCTTTTCATAATATTAATTTTAATTTATTGGAATTTTAATGTTTATGGCTTGATAATAGCTTATTTCATTATACTTTAAATTTTAAGTCGACTGCCAATTGTTGACTGCCGACTGCCAATTGTGGACTGCCGACTATTATCTAATTATTTATGAAACCTGAAAATCAAGGGTTTTTTAATCAATTTATGAAACTATATTCTTATAAGGTTATAATGATTTTGCTTCTTGTTTAAATAAAGTTGGTTTCAATGTTAGTTCCAGATAAAAGAATTGCGAAAACTTGTTGTTAGAAACACCTTGCAAGATTTTGAGCGATTCTGTGGGCAGGTAGAAAACATACCCGCTTTCAATGCTGCCCCAATCTGAAAATTTGCATTTCAGCATCAAGTCGTTTTCATAACCCAGGTTTTTATTATTGGGAGTATTGGCATTTATCTGTGCCAGTTGAAAATAGTGTCCTGTATTAGCCAGGGTAACGGTTTTAGAGAATTTATATTTAAGATAAAAGTAAAAATCAGCTAAGCCGCCTTCTTTAGTGTGCTTCACAAAATCTCTGAAATAATCCATGTGACCGAAATACCTGTGCCTTGAGCCGTACAAAACATCAAACAGCTTATCGGTAGAACCGCCCGGGTTTTTATTCCCCGAAAGATAACTTAGACCGATACCCGGTGTTAGATTACCAATTTGGTACCCGGCATCAGCATCAATCAGGAACGCACTAACATGTTTACCTGTGTTATTTTTACCATATTGATAATACGCGTTTCCTCTTAACTTTAAACCGTTGTTGTTATATTCAGTATAAATACCCGTTGTCTGCTTGAAATACAGAGTATTAGTGCTATCTGTTTCTGTTACACCCGAGGCAATGTGCAAGAATGAGAAATTAAGCAGGTCGCTGAATTTTCGATTTGCCCATAAGTAATTTAGAGATTTAATGTGGCCGGGCAAGTATAAATTATCAGATAAAGTTGCATCAAGTGAATTCCATGAACTTCCGGCATGGATGTTCCATTGGTTTACACTGAGCTTAAAAACAACGGCATCGTGGGTAATACCGTTTTGATTCCAGTTTCGTGCAGCGAATAATCGTTGATGATCGTACACCAATTGTTGACGGCCAACAGAAATCCAGCCGACATTACCCATTTTTATTTCAGCATAACCTTCAAATAAATCGATAGATGCATTGTCGCCATAAACACCGTTAGAGCTTGCCAGTTGTTCATCGCCCCAAATCCTGACATCCTGTGGTGTGAATTTTAATTTTATTTTTTCGGTTTTGTAACTAAACGAAAGCCTTGTACGTTGTGAAATAAATGCTGATGGTGTAGAACCTTCTGTGGCCAGTTTTCGGTAACCGTCTCGCACTTCGAACCGTGGACGGTATTGAGCATCTAAATTAAATTGAGCCCGTGTTTCAAGTACAAAAAACAGGCTTATTGCTGTAATGATTAAGAATCGTTTTAAATTCATTTGCTTTATAATCATTTATACTCATTATGAAACAAAAATATGAAAAGTAAAAAAATTATAGAACAGTTTTTTAACGTAAAATGAAAAATGCGTTCCAATATCAACAACAAAGGGTTGCAACCCCTTGTTGATAAGATGCTTTGCTCCTATAACCACGCCTTCCGTTCCGAATATAAAGGTGGCTTTGATGTAGTGATTGGGAATCCGCCTTATGTTAAACAAAAATGTTATATGAGTTGTATGGTTTGATAGAGGAGGAGATAAAAATTGTGGAGGATGAGGGGGTGAATAAGGCAAAAGGCAAAAGGCAAAAGTGAAGAGAAAGATGAGAGGTGAGAAATGAGTAGAGAAGTAAAAGGCAAAAGTCATAAGTGAATAATCGGAAAGGAAAAGATTTTGATCCATGGTAATGCTTTGTTCCGAAGGACGCAGTTATAACCATATTTTAAAGGGTGAAAAAGGATTTTGAGAGGAACGAAGTGACGCTTTGTCCGCCGTAACATCGTGAAGGTGGGAAGCAAACTGCACGAAACGACCAGAATGCCAAATAATTGGACTATTCCTTCATTATTTTCAACCAAACACCCGTCGGGGTTTGAACCATCTCGTGAATAAAGTGAGCGAAATGTCTCACGAGCAGGGGTTTGTGCAATGGATAGTGGGAGCGAGTAAACCGCTGACGGGGTTTTAGAATTCGTTAACCCTTTCGGTGGTTTTACACCCCGAAAGTGGTTTGAATAAAAGAGATCCTCTCAGAAGTTATAGAACAAGCCGAGGGATAGTATAAAGAATGGCCGACATTTCATAATAACCTTGTCAACAAATATGTTTTATAACATTTTTTCGGTGTAATTTTAATTATACATTTGTAATGCTCATCTTACCATAATAGGAAGAAGGAGTTTCGAGGCTCGATAATCCAGGAAGATTACCGAGCCTTGCGGTTTAATACACATAAGGTAATTTCTTCTTTAGTTTCTTTTTCATTTTTTTAGGTCCATAATCTTTATTCAGGTAATGAGCACTTAATAAATAATAATCCCTGTTGCTATTTTGTGGTTCCATTACGATTACATACTGTTGCTCTAAATCGTAAATATAAGTAAGGGTTACATTCTTTCTTTTTTTGGTATTTCTTTCAATAATGCTGAATACTTCAACATTGTTTTTTTTACATTCATCAATGTGAAATTTTATCCAATGCAGACGCATCGAACGATCTTTCTCGAAAATTCGCTTATTAAAAGTTGTGCCATCCGGTTTTACTACTTCCACTTCTTCTCGGGTCAAATGGTTGAATAAATTTCCCATTGAAGCTTCTCCATCTATAAAAATTGGTCTGATTTGTTTTGACCGAAATTTAAAACCAGGGTTATTTTGAATATCACGATTAAAAACCCCGCGAAGGGATTTTGTTCGCTGATGTTCGGATAGATGCATTATTTCAAGCAATTCAGGATATTTTTTCAATAGATTTGTTGGCATACTCATTCTACTTTAAATCAATAAAAAACAGATTAAATTTATCAGCGCTTTTAGGTGTAGATTGAGTAAGCTCAATTTTTGTGTGGGATTCGATCTTTTTTATGAGATCGGTTTTTGCTGTAACAGTATTTAACCCACGCAAATGATAATTTATTGCCCCCATTATTAAATCGGCTACTTGCATTAAATAGCTTTCATGTGATTTGATAAATTGAAGATTTCGGATTGCTTTACTAAGGTTCAAAATATCTGACAACTTTTGTAATTTGCTCTGACTGCAAGTGTCTTTTATATCAAGATAAATATTATGCATGTAGTCTGGATTTATTTTATGATACAGCAATTGATAGTACATCTGAAAATAAAAATCAGAATACTTGAAATTTTCTCTTGTTTCGTTAATTTGAGTTTTATCAACTATTACAGCACGAAATTTTATGTCAGTTGCAAAGAAGTATTCTAATAAATCTGCGTAAAAAGAGTATTGTGATTTGGAAACGCCACTCCATTTTATTTCACCTTTGAATTTATGTTTTGCTTTTAACATTTTAATATGTTCGTTGTGTAGCTTCAATTGGTTGTAACCCGTACTAACATAAGCAATAATCATAAAAGGCATACCATCATGTTGCAGGTGGGTGCTTTCATCGCAATATATGTTAAAAGTCTTACTCATATTAATTATTATTTCATTTTCTATCATTCCTTTCAGCCAGCTTGCTTTTAGCCAATGTGTGTGCCTTGAATGGTAAATTTAGTAAAGTTCTTTGAATAATGAAGAACCAAACCACCGTCAGGGTTTAAAACCGCTGACGGGGTTTTAGAATCATTAACCATTTCGGTGGTTTACTCGCTCCCACATTCCACCACTCGAACCTGCTCATGAGGCATTTCACAGGGCAAGTTCATGAAATGGTTTACACCCCGAAAGTGGTTTGAATGGTTGAATACCTTCTTCTTCTTTTTTTTTCGACTCTGCCAGGTCCTACGGACTCTGGCAGGTCTTCAGGCGTAACAACCTTCCAGTGTCCATCGGACCTGGAAGAGTTGTTTTCAAAAAATGAAAATAAAATTTCGTTAAATACATTACCAAAATTCTCATGATTATTGCTAATTTTGGGTAAAACCAATTTCCCTAATGAATAAGAAATCCAATAACTCCCGCCCTGACATTGACTTTGAGAAGGAATTATGGGATGCGGCTAATGAACTGCGTGGTGCCGTGGCTGAGAATCAATACAAAATTTTTATGTAACTTACATTTAATT
>JADFUQ010000391.1 GCA_015222065.1 Bacteroidota bacterium | reverse complement strand
TTGTTTTATTCCTGATTCTTATTCGGCTCTTCATAAAAACAATGAATTGGGATCGCTTATAAAATTCCTGAAAATACTATAAAAAAATATATTTTCATATGGATTTAATTTTTTAATTAGTAATTTAGTAGTTTGTATTTTTTAATCTGAAATAGCTATAAATTCAATTCTAAAAAATTTAAATTATGAGTGAATCAAAAGAAAACAAAAAGTTTAGCAGGCGGTCTTTCATTGGTAGGACTGCAGCAGCTACTGCCGGGTTTACAATTTTACCCAGCTATGTAGTCAGTGGACTTGGCCATAAATCACCCAGCGATAAATTGAATATTGCATGTGTTGGTATTGGAGGAATGGGTTTTGCTAATTTGAAAAACATTAAAGATCAGAATATCGTTGCTCTTTGTGACGTGGATTGGGGTTACAGTGAACGTGTTTTCAAATATTATCCTGAAGCTAAAAAATATAAAGACTTCAGGAAAATGTATGATGAGATGGGTAAAGATATTGATGCTGTAATTGTTGCAACTGCCGATCATACACATGCTACCGTTGCAGCTAATGCGATTGCAATGGGTAAACATGTATATGTACAAAAACCATTGACCCATACGGTTTATGAATCACGTTTGCTTACTAAATTGGCAGAAAAACATAAAGTGGCTACCTCGATGGGTAACCAGGGTTCTTCAGGCGAAGGTGTTAACCTTGTGCAAGAGTGGTTATGGAATGGAGAAATAGGTGATGTGAAGAAGGTAGAAGCTTTTACCGATCGACCAATCTGGCCACAGGGACTTAACCGTCCGGCAGAGGAAATGGCAGTGCCTGATACATTGGATTGGAATCTTTTCCTCGCTACAGCTCCCGTACGTCCTTATAATGCAATTTACCATCCATGGAACTGGCGTGGCTGGTGGGACTTTGGTACAGGTGCACTTGGCGATATGGCTTGCCATATTCTTCATCCCGTGTTTGTTGGATTAAAGCTTGGGTATCCTGTAAAAGCTCAGGGTAGTTCAACCTTACTTCTTACAGATTGCGCTCCTAATGCTGAGATGGTCAATCTTACTTTCCCTGCACGTCCGAAGCATGAAGGTGTTAATATGAATCTTAATGAAGTTGAAGTTACATGGTATGATGGCGGATTACAACCACAAAAACCTGAAGGATGGCCTGCAGGTAAGAACATGAACGATGACGGAGGTGGAGTCCTTTTCCATGGTACAAAAGATACGTTGGTTTGTGGTTGCTATGGTAAAAATCCATGGCTGTTGTCAGGTCGTGTACCTGATGCTCCGAAAACAGTACGACGCGTTAAAACCAATCATGAAATGGATTGGATACGTGCTTGTAAAGAGAGTCCTGAAAATCGTGTTGAGACTGCTTCTCCATTTTGTGAGGCAGGTCCTTTCAACGAGATGGTTGTAATGGGTGTTCTGGCAGTTCGCTTACAGGGACTGAACAAGGAGCTTGAATGGGATGGTGAAAATATGAAATTCACAAATATCGGTGATGACGAGAATCTTCGTACATGTATCGCCGACAATTTCAAGATCCATGATGGACATCCTACCTTTAACAAGGAATGGACTAAACTATTCAGCGCCAAGCAATTTGCGGAAAAACTGATCAGGCACGATTATCGTGAAGGCTGGTCGTTGCCGGATATGCCAAGTTAATATATTGTTAAACCAAATAATAAAAATTTAATATGAAAATAAAAGGATTATTTTTTCTGACAACAATTGTAATTGTTGCTATTATGGTTTCATGTAAATCCGGTACAAAGATTAAATCATCAGATAAAGAAACCGGCACCAAGGTTGTTGCTGAAGCTGTGGCTGAACTCAATACACTTACTGATAAAGAGGTGGAAGAAGGATGGATTTTAATGTTTGACGGAGAATCTGCAGGAAAATGGCGCGGATATGGTAAAGATCATTTTCCTAACGGATGGAAAATTGCTGACGGAACAATGCAATGTATTGGTTCCGGAAGAGGTGAAGCAGGTGCAACTGAAGGTGGTGACATTGTTTATGATCAGAAATTTTCAAACTTCCACCTGAAGCTGGAATGGAAAATTTCGGAAGGCGGTAACAGTGGAATCTTTTATTTAGGCCAGGAAAATACCAAATTAGGTCCTATCTGGAGAACTGCTCCTGAAATGCAGGTACTGGATAACGAAAGACATCCGGATGCTAAAGCCGGTAAAGATGGAAACCGCCAGGCAGGTGCATTGTACGATCTGATACCTGCTGTTCCTCAAAATGCTAAACCGGCAGGTGAATGGAATAGTGTAGAGATTAAGGTTTATAAGGGATCGGTATGGCATTATATGAATGGTGAAGTTGTACTTGAATATCACCTGTGGACACCTGAATGGAATGAATTGGTTGCCGGAAGTAAATTCCCTGGATTGAATCCCGATTGGGCTAATGTTGCTTCCGAAGGCTTTATCGGTCTTCAGGATCATGGCGATGATGTGTGGTACAGGAGCATTAAGATAAAAGAGTTATAATTATTATTATGAATCTATAAGAAATGGAAAGGCTGATTGGTCTTTCCATTTTTTATCTAAAATTAGAAATATGGATCATAAAAGAAGAGAATTTATTAAAAAAGCAGGTATTGGTGGAGCAGGATTAATGATTGCTCCTTCATTCCTCAGGGCAGGCATGATTAATTCTGATATGTTCTTTAAGATATCAATAGCTGAATGGTCATTGCACAAAATGCTTTTTGCTAAAGAGCTTACCAATCTTGAATTTCCTGAGTTTTCAAAGAAAAACTTCGATATCCATGCTGTAGAGTATGTAAATCAATTCTTCAAAGATGCCGGAAAGGAATATCTGACAGAACTTAAAAGCCGGACAGATGATCTGGGGGTGGAGAATGTTCTTATTATGGTTGATGATGAAGGTGATCTTGGTGAGGCAGATGATGCTAAGCGTCAAGAGGCTGTTGAGAATCATTATAAGTGGGTTGAAGCTGCGAAATTCCTTGGATGTCATTCCATTCGTGTTAATGCACGTGGCAAAGGAACAATGGAGGAAGTAGCCGAAGCTGCAGTGGATGGTCTGGGAAAACTGACCGAATATGCTTCAAAGAATAATATCGGTGTGATAGTTGAAAATCATGGAGGATACTCATCTAATGGAAAATGGATGTCTGATGTCATTCGAAAGGTTGATAATCCTAATTGTGGTACACTTCCTGATTTTGGCAATTTCTATATCAGTAAAGAGGAAGAATATGACCGTTATTTAGGAGTGAAAGAACTGATGCCGTTTGCAAAAGGAGTAAGTGCAAAGTCTCATGAGTTTGATGATGAAGGCAATGAAACAAAAACGGATTTTTACAAAATGCTGAAGATTGTTAAAGAAGCCGGTTATACCGGATATATTGGCGTTGAGTATGAAGGCAGCAAACTCAGTGAGGTTGAAGGAGTTATGGCTACTAAAAAGCTTCTTGAGAAAGTTGGGAAGAGTATGTAACCTTTGGAAGGAAGAAGGAAGCAGGCAGTAGGCGGAAGGAAGAAAACGAATATTGGTCAAGTATTTTTTCGTATAGGGGAGCTATTTTTTATTAATTAATGTTTCGCATTTGACAACACATTAATATACAGTTGTTAAGATGAATAATGAATATCGATTAACGAATAACGAAT
>JADFUQ010000390.1 GCA_015222065.1 Bacteroidota bacterium | reverse complement strand
CGTTCTTCCAGATCAGTTGGTTCTAACATTGCGGAGTCATGGCCCAGAAGAAAGTATGAAAAAGCATTTATTGCTAAACTAATTGACGCTCAATCTGAAGCTTGTGAGACGATTCGGTTTTGTTACTAACTTCTACTTACTATTTACTTTTTACTACATACTTTCATAATGTAAATTAGAAGAGTTTATAACTGGTAACTCGTTAGAATCCAAAATTAACGCCGAAATTAAGGGTGTTTGTTTTGCCATACCAGAATGACGGGCAATAATCTTCATTTCCGGTAACATTACCGTGGGTATAACCGGCAAATACAAATCCGTCATTAATAATTTCGTGCCGGGCAGACAAAGAAAACATACTACTCTCCCATTCAACCGATTCCATAAACGGAAGTCCGAGCCGGTGGGTTCCAAGCGCTGTATAATCGGGTCCCTTTTGTGCAAAAGTATAGCTTGCTTTCAGGAACAATCCACGCAACGGTTTAGCTTCCAGTGATAAATAAAGCTCTTTGCAGTTATCGCGAAGATAATGTCCCAGGTTAAACCGGTTCGTTTCAAAAGTTAATGTGGGCACATTATGCATGAATGTCAATGGATTTGAACGGGTGTATTCAGTGGTTAAAGACATGTTTTGTACAGGGAACCGGTCAGCCCTGAAGCCCAGCTTTGTTGAAAAGAAATTGGAATGTTCTTCGGATTTAAACATACGGCCGATAGCCACTTCATCAACAAAAAATGAGGCATACAAGTGCAGATTTTTAAACTGCCTGGAACTTATATCAAAAAACATCTGGGAGTTTTGATTATTAATACCGGAGTTAAGGGTGTGATCGACCGATTTAAAGAAAAACAGGGGAATGAGATATCCGGGATGTATTCCTATATCAGAATAAACAATTGAGTTTCCGACAGAGATATTAAGTTTTTTTAAAGGTGTAAATGTAAAAAGATTAGTTGCAATGAATTTCTTATAAAATACCTCCCTGTAATTTGTTCCGTAACTGTTTACCAGGAAATATGATCTCGAACTGTCAACCACTTCCGATACCAACCATCCGTGAACATAGTTGAATTCAAACCAGGGTGCCGGCTTTATGTTTACTTTAATATGGGCAAAAGAGGGAGTACGTCCTGAAAATATATTCGAACCATTATAATTTGTGCCCCAGGAAAAATGATCCTTCACCAATCCTATCATTCCCCAATTCCATGAGTAGGTCATCCCGCCCATCATTTCACTGTAATCATAATGTGCTTTATAATTTCCACCTGTTCGCCGGTTAAGAAATTGATCTTCCGATAGTTTTTCGTTTTCGTGATTATCTCTCAGACTGGCATAAAAGCCCCAGTGGTCTCCGTAATATGCAAAAGTTTCTACACCGTTCCAGCGATGCCATACAGCGCCGTTATTGTTGGTCCAGTATTGGATTCCTCCTATCGGGTTTATTGACAATGTAAAAACCGAGTCTTTTTTATATAGCAGATCCAGGCGTTTCGTGAATTGTTTGTCAGGTTTTAGTTCCTTATTAAAATCCTTCAGGTAGAATATGAGGTCCTCTATTTGTCTCGGGTTTAGTTTATCTTCCTGACTTTTAATTTCCTGAAGCTTGTTGGCAATGAATATACGTGAATATGGTTTATAAGCTGAATTCAAATTAATTATCTGATTGCTTGCCATTTCGTCCAGAAAATTATACAAACTGGTGTTTGAAAGGTGATAAAAAACATTCTGTGCAGTAGAGGGGAAAAGGATTAGTAAAGACATTAATATAAGGAATGTTTTTCTCATAATACTTATTGGATTGGCAAGCATCATAAACCACTAAAATATCTTTGCGATCTTTGCGTATGAAACTTTGCGGTCTTTGCGTGAAATTTTTTACAGATTGTTTACTAATCGATGAATTCCGTTTTTAATAATTTTTTCATTGAAATTTATCAATAATCCTAATTTTTTTTCAGACAATTTTAAATAAGTAAGTGTTTGGGCAAAATGAACAGGGGCTAAACTATCCACTGATTTAATTTCTAAAATTACCTTGTTCTCAATCATCAAATCAATCCTATAACCTACTTCTAAATAAACATCTTTATATTTAAAAGGCATTGAAACTTGTTGTTCAACCTCTAAGCCTATGCTTTTTAAGTCATATGATAAGGCATTTTCATAAGCTGATTCAAGAAGACCTGGGCCTAATTGTTTATGAAGATCTATTACTACGCCAATTACTTTATAAGATATTTCATTTTCAGTCATTGTATAAATATAAGAAGTTTCTTGTAAAGATATAAAAGAGTTCACGCAAAGGCCGCAAAGAAGGCGCAAAGATCGCAAAGAACTGTAAGAGGTCACGCAAAGATCGCAAAATAGAGCAAACTGTATAATTAAATTAATTGCTTCTGGCTTGTTTGATGGTAATATTAAAAATGGCTTTCCAGAAATATTTCAAGTCGGTTCGGAATGGTGCTTTTTCATATGCTTCAAGATACTTCATTTCGGATTTCTGGATCTCTTCCAGGGTTTTGGGGAGGTCATAATAGAAAGGAGGGATA
Organism: Bacteroidota bacterium; assembly: GCA_015222065.1. Classification (GTDB taxonomy): domain Bacteria; phylum Bacteroidota; class Bacteroidia; order Bacteroidales; family VadinHA17; genus JADFUQ01. The sequence continues at coordinate 1,824 of JADFUQ010000390.1, read as the reverse complement.
AGTCCGGGTTTATGTTTTATTCGTTTATCCTGTAATTCTTTATCATACAGGTTGAAGTATTGCTTGCTCAGGGGTCTTACCCCAACAAGTTTCATATTCCCTTTAAATAAATTATAAAGCATTGGAAGTTCATCGATCCAAAATCGCCTCATGATCTTTCCTATGGTTGAAACACGAAAATCATGATCGAATTTACCTCCATCCTGAAGTTCATGCATCTGGTACATATAATCCTGTAAATATTCTGCAAACGGGTACATGGTGCGAAGTTTAAGCACCCTGACAATGTCACCGTTTTTGCCGATACGTTCAAGTTTTACAAGTGGACCATAGCTCGGGTCAGGATCATTTGAAGGTTCCTGTACTTTCTTTGCGGAAAGATAACACAAACTATCAATATATTCTTCATCTGTTATTTCAAATCCGCTTGATATCAACCGTCCGAGGGTTTCAGCTCTGGTAAGTACACGGTTGTTGCCATGGGTAAGAAAAAAGTAGATGCCTTTTGTTAAACCGAATTTCGGGAACAATCTTTTTATTGGATAGTCAATTAAATAATAGTAAAAAAAATTGAAAGGGAAAAGATACTTTTTGAATAATCTTTTCTTTCTGAGATTTTTGGTTTCAACACAACATATAAATGTGCCATCCGATGGGAGTATTGAGTTTGCCGATTCAAAAAAGCGGTTTATATAACGAATATCATTTATTCGTTTCAGATTAAAAATTGAATGATAGTGATTTTCAGGCTGACTTCTAATATTGAAAAGGCTGGTAGTTGAAAGAAGAAGAGTGTTATTGTTGTCCCCGTTGGTATTCCTGATAAAGAAGTCCAACGCATGTTTACCACATTCACTAATAATACTATCACGCAGGCGTTCCGATATCTTAGAATTCAGATAAGCTACGGCTTGCTCATTTTTGTATCCGTTTTTTCTTTTTCCGTTGTTTTGCAACTGCCTGAGGGCATAATATTCATGATCCTGTGGAAATGAATTGATCCGGGCAATCCGAAGGAAATAATAGAAGTTTACAGCAAGAATCTCAATAACTGAAGCAATCAATAATGTGCCAAAAACAACAGTACGTGAATAAAAGGATGTTCTTAAAAGGTACATCAGAATGGAGACTGAACCAAGAATGATAAAATTACAGAGTACCAGGTTCCCCAGTTTTCTTCTAAGGATAATTTCTTTAGGGAGGTTGAATTTTTTGAAAAGGACAGAAATAACCATCCAGAGTGTGAGAAAAACGAAGAAGGAGTTAAGAAGTCTTTCGACATAGGAAAGATCCTTGCCGGATTTGAACCAGATAATAAGAAAGAAAGAACCGATAACAATTACCAGGTCAATAATAAAGAAAACAAATCCTTTTTTTAGCTGTTTCTCCATAATTCAGGTGATAAAGCTATAAATTTCTGAGAAGATTTGATTGAAGTTTCTATTTATTTTATTTTATGTATGACTGGAATTTGAAGGAAATGGTTGCAGGAGGGAAGAGACGGGGGAGCGAGGGGGCGAAAGGGCGACTGAGAGATGAAGAGAAGAGGGGAAGGGGCGAAGAGGCGAAGGGGAGATGGAGCGAGGGGGCGAGGGGGCGACGAAGAGAAAGAGCGAAAAGGAGAAGAGAGCGATGAGCGGTGAGAAATGAGTTGTGAGTAAAGAGTGCTTGCCAAGCGGGGCCCAGCCTGCGGATGTCAATGCCGGGAACGCCTTCGGCGCACTCTGGCAGGTCTTTTGGATTTAAAAAAAGCTGCTAAAACCTGCCAGAGTCTGCAAGACCTGGCAGAGTTTGGATGTTTAAAACTTTACCACCCAGCTCAAT
>JADFUQ010000389.1 GCA_015222065.1 Bacteroidota bacterium | reverse complement strand
CTTGATCTGAATACTAAAAAATTGACCATTAATGGTGTATCACAAATATTTCTTAGTGATTCTCAAAATGTTACTATATGGCCCAAAAGCGAACAAATTATTCTCGGTAAAAACCGGGATTTTGGTTTTGACGGGAAAATCAAAGCAGGTCTTTTTACATTTTTTGGCAACAATTTTAAATTCAAGTATGATTCTTTTAAGATTGACCTTCACAACCTTGACTCTATGCAGCTATCTATTCAGTCAGATACAAACGATATTTATGGAAACGCTTTACTTTCAGAAATCAAGAACACTATTGAAATGATAACCGGGGAACTACTTATTGATCATCCTTCGAATAAATCAGGATATTATCAATTCCCTGAATATCCAATACTCCATAGTATATCCAATTCTTTCGTTTATTACGATCATATTCCAGGTTTGGACAGCACATATTCCCGCGATGATTTTTATTTTGAGATTGAACCTTACACAATCAGTAACCTGGACAGATTCAAAAAAGAAAATGTCAAATTCAGTGGTAAACTAAATAGTGGAATTTTTCCGGAAATTCCACAAACACTTGCAGTACAGGAAGATAATTCACTCGGTTTTTCACATCCAACTCCTACCGAAGGGCTTCCTGCATATAAAGGGAAAGGAACTTTTTACAATAATATCAAACTAAGTAATAAAGGACTCCAGGGCGAGGGAAAATTGCATTATCTTTCTTCCGTTGCTGAATCTGATGATTTTGTTTTTTATCCCGATTCAATGTTTGCTGAGGCTCAAACTTTTAGTATTAACAAGCAGGAAACCGGTGTAAAGTTTCCCGAATTAAGTGCAGATAACGTCCAAATAAAATGGTACCCAAATAAAGATGAATGGATTGCCGAGAGTACTGAGAATGATTTTTCATTATTTGATGATAAGATGAAATTGAAAGGATCAATTACATTAAAACCTGATGGTCTTTTAGGGTCAGGAAGAATTGATCTGCCTGATGCCATTTTAACATCGGATAATTATCTTTTTACAGAAAAGTCTTTTGATACTGATACAGCTAACTTCCGGTTAAGATCGAGAAAAACTGACGGATATGCATTTATTGCTGACAATGTAAGCGCACATATTGATTTCAGTAATAATAGTGGCTTATTCTCATCAAATTCTGATACAACCGATATGATTTTCCCGGAAAACCAGATAGCAACCAGTCTGGACTATTTTATATGGAATATGAATGTTAAAGAGTTGGCAATGGGTAAAAAGGGGAAGAAGAAAAAAACCATGCCTGAATCTTCTGAGTCCTCCTATTATGCTGATGCCAGAATTGAAAAACCAACTTTCGTTTCAATCAATACAAAAAAAGATTCATTAGGATTTGTAACTGACTCAGCGGTTTACAACCTGGAAAAGAATCTTATTACTGCTTATGAAGTTAATTTTATTGAAATAGCTGATGCACTGATCTTTCCTCATGGAGGTATTGTTAAAATTGAAAACAAATCGAGAATAAAAACTCTTGAAAATGCAAAAATACTTGCCAACAACCGGTTTACAATTGAACCGGCAAGTGTAAATATCCATGATAAAAACAATTATACCGGTTCAGGATTGTATAATTATATTGACCAAAATAAAAATTCTCAACCAATTAGGTTTGACAACATAACAGTAAACAAAGAGAAAGTAACTGTCGGATACGGAACCATCAAAGAAAATGATGATTTTAAATTAAGTCCCTATTTCCGGTTTATTGGAGATGTGTTTATAAATGCAAATAAAGAATATCTGACTTTTACAGGAGGTGCACAAATTGAACATCAGTGTGCCGGCATAGCTCAGAATTATTTGCAATTTACATCTGAGATCAATCCTGAGAATATGTTGATTCCTGTTTCATCTAACTTACGGAATAATGATGGCGGAAGAATTTTCAGCGGTCTTTTTATCACGGAAGACTCCACTCATATTTATCAAACATTTATGGGCGGACGAAAAGACTATAGTGATATCCCAATTACACAAGCCGAAGGTTATTTGTATTATGATGAAGGTTCAGATAATTACAAAACAGGTAGCCTGGAAAAATTAACTGATGAAAGTTTACCAGGTAATCTGCTAAGCTTTGATAAAAATTTCTGTAATCTTTATGGTGAAGGGTCACTTGATCTGGCTGTGGAATATGGACAGGTTAAAATTACTGTTGTTGGAAATACTCTTCATGAATCAGAATCAGATCTAACAACAATGAATGTTATGTTAGGTTTTGATTTCTTCTTTTCCGATGAAGCTATGATGGTTGCAGCTAACGATATATCTGTAATACCCACACTTGAACCTGTTGATATGACTACCGGGCAATATAAAAAAGGTATCCGGGAACTGATAGGTGTTGAACAGACTAATTCATTAACACAGGAATCAAGTCTTTATGGAGTAATGGCTGAACTTCCCGAAGGGATCAGAAAATACAGAATACTTTTAACAGATGTTAAGTTAAAATGGAACCAGGAAACCAGTTCATATCGCTCAGTGGGAAAGATAGGTATTGGTAATATTATGAATAAACAACTGAACGTAAAAACTGAAGGATACCTTGAAATTCAAAAGAAGAAAAGCGGTGATATGTTTGATCTGTATCTTAAACTTGATAATGAAACCTGGTATTATTTTGCATATACAAGAGGCGTTATGCAAGCCCTTTCAAATAACCATAGATTCACAGATCCTATTCAGGCACTCAAGACAGGTCAAAGAAGACTAGATGTAAAAAGTGGTGAGACATCTTATATATATATGCTATCAGTTGACAGGAAACTTCAGATGTTCCTGAGAAGGTTCAGGTTATATGGTGATAATAATGAGGAGTAATTGTAGAAGGAATACAATCTATGCGATAAATTTGTTTTTCAGTAACTAATCAGTCGGCAATCGGCAAAATGCAGATTAACCTAAAAATTTAGATATATTACCATTCAAACATTTAAGCATTCAATCATTTAAGCATTTTTAAAATGCATACTTTTTATACACCTGACATTCATGGGAAGATACACCGGCTTGATAAGCAGGAATCACAACACTGTATAAATGTACTCCGCTTAAAAGAGGGTGATAAAATTATCCTTGTTAACGGAAAGGGCGGATACTACAAAGCAAAGATCAAGACACCTGATCCCCATAAATGCACGGTAGAAATTAAAAGCAGCAAACACGAGGTTGGAAAAAAGAATTTTAGACTTCATATTGCAATTGCTCCAACAAAAAACATCAACCGTTTCGAATGGTTTCTTGAAAAAGCAACTGAAATTGGTATTGATGAGATCACTCCCCTGCTTTGTGAGCGGTCTGAAAGGAAAACCATTCGCAACGAACGTTTAGACAAAGTAATTGTTTCAGCCATGAAGCAATCCGTCAAAGCCTACAAACCAAAATTAAATAGAATAACAAATTTTACAGAATTCGTATCCGCAAAACATTCCTTCTATAAATTCATTGCCTATTGCGACAAGAAATCCAATCCTGAATTAAAAGAAATGGTAAAAAAAGGAGATGATATTCTGATCTTAATTGGTCCTGAGGGAGATTTTTCTTCAGAAGAGGTTCATTTGGCTTGTAAAAACGGATTCTCAGTTGTATTGCTGGGACATGACAGGTTACGTACAGAAACAGCAGGTATTGTTGCCTGTCATACTGTCAATCTGATTAATCAGTAAAGGGAAATAATTTTCAGGATTGTTCTATTTGTCGAAACAATCTCTCAGTCACTTCATTTCTAACATCAAATTGAAGAAGATAAATAAGATATAAAACATCACTAAAAGAATGTTCCACCTGCCATTCAAGGTGGTACAAGTCCGTGTCGTTATCTATATTATCACTAAGAAAAGGGATAGGAGTATAACTTTGTTCCATAGGCAGACAATTATTGTTTAGATATACATCAACAAAACGTCATACCCGAAGATTTAGTATTTATAGGGAAGAAATCTTTTTTAATAACCACTTAACTAACTCAACCACTTAACTAAAACAAGCTCCGGGCAAGCCCAGTGAAATTCGCAAGCGAAATGACGAAGTCATTATTTCACAGGGCAAGCAGATAACATTATAATAATGAAATAGTAGAGGAATGGAAGAAAACCATAAAATTTTCCAGACTCTTAATAATAGGTAAGACTCAATTTCTTTTCATCAATCATCTTTCGCATATTGATAAGTGCATATCTCATTCTACCCAGGGCAGTATTAATACTTACATCTGTTTGCTCAGCAATTTCTTTAAAACTAAGTTGACCATAATGCCTAAGCATAACAACCTCCCTTTGATCATCAGGTAATTCATCAATAAGTTTCCTGACATCTTTGATTATCTGGTTATGCACAATTAATTGTTCAATATTTTTTGTTGAAAACTTACTTGAGTTAAACAAGTCAGCCTCATAATCCTCGTTATTACAGGTATTTATCTGTTTTTCTTTACGGAAATGGTCAATTACAAGATTATGAGCTATACGTATTATCCAGGAAACGAACTTTCCGTTATCCTTATATTTATGCATTTTAAGCGATTGGATTACTTTAATGAATGTTTCCTGAAACAGATCTTCGGCAAGCTGCTGATTTTTGACCATCAGCAAAATATAGGTATATACTTTTGTTTTGTAGCGATTAATTAACTCCTCAATACCTGGTTGACTACCATTCATGAACCGTTCTATCAGTTCATAATCAGATAAATTATGAATCATTATCTTACCTCCTATTTAAAATCAATGGGAGTAGAAATGTTTCTAAGGCAGTCCTCCTGTATTTAGTTTAATCTTAATATTATGCAATTAAAGTAAAAAAAATGTTTAATCAAAAAATATTACTTTTGAAATTTGCTAAATAGTGTTAAAATATTTGCAGCAACATGAGATTTAATACCAGTAAAGAGACACCTGACAGCCGGCAGACGGGAAAGAAAACAGAAGTAATTGAGATAAAAGGAGCACGAGTACATAATTTGAAAAATTTTGATCTTTCTATTTCGAGAGACAAGTTTATCGTTATCACAGGCTTATCCGGTTCAGGAAAATCATCACTGGCTTTTGATACTCTTTATGCAGAAGGACAGCGCAGGTACGTTGAGAGTTTATCCTCATATGCCAGGCAGTTTCTTGGAAGAATGAGTAAACCCGAGGTTGATTATATCAAAGGAATCCCCCCGGCAGTTGCAATAGAACAAAAGATAAACTCTCATAATCCCAGGTCAACTGTAGGAACTACAACAGAGATTTATGATTACCTCAAATTATTGTACGCCAGGATTGGAAAAACCTACTCACCCGGATCAAATAAAATTGTAAAGAGACACCAGGTTAAAGATGTAGCAGATTTTCTTTTTTCATTTCCTGAAAAAACCAAAGCTTTCATTCTGGCTCCACTTCACATAGATAAGAAATATGGAATACCGGAATATTTAGAATACTTAAAAAAGCTTGGCCTTACAAGAATAAAAGCAGGCAACCAGATAGAAAAGATAGATGAATTACTTAATAAAGTAACAGAACCAGAGGAATTAGAGCACGCAAAAATTGTTATTGACCGGATAATAGTAATCAACGATGCTGATACTTCAGGACAGATTGATGATTCGATTCAAACAGCATTCCAGATTGGAAAAGGATACTGTGAAATTGAAGTATTTAGTGGAAACAAAGTTATTAATGAAGTTTTTTCCAATAAGTTTGAAATTGATGGAGTTGAATTTGAAGAACCTACTATTCATATGTTTAATTTCAACAATCCTGTTGGAGCATGTCCAAAATGCGGGGGGTATGGAAGGATCATCGGTATTGACGAAAACCTTGTCATCCCAAATAAAGCATTATCGGTTTATGAGGATGCTGTTGTTTGCTGGAAGGGAGATAAACTAAAAAAGTGGAAAGAACGACTTATTCTAAATGCTGACAAATTCAATTTTCCAATACACAAACCATATTTTGAATTGAGTCCTGATCAGAAGGATTTACTCTGGAATGGAAATCGATACTTCAAAGGGCTGAATACATTTTTTGATCATCTGGAGGAAAAAAAATACAAAATTCAATACAGGGTTTTACTTTCAAGGTACAGAGGCAAAACTATTTGTAATGAGTGCAAAGGGAAACGCCTGAAAAAGGAAGCTTCCTATGTAAAAGTAGGAGGGAAATCAATTCAGTATCTTGTTGATCTGCCCGTAGATAAGCTTTATGCTTTTTTCAAAGAGGTAAATATTTCCTCACATCAGCAGGAAATTGCTAAAAGACTTTTAAATGAAATTAGTAACCGGTTAGAATTCCTTGTAAATGTGGGGTTAGGTTATCTGACATTAAACAGGTTATCCTCAACCCTTTCAGGTGGCGAATCTCAACGTATAAATCTCGCAACATCACTGGGAAGTAACCTTGTAGGTTCATTGTATATCCTTGATGAACCATCAATAGGCTTGCATCCCCGCGACACTTCAAGGCTGATCGCTGTTCTCAAACACCTGAAAAAACTCGGGAACACTGTTCTTGTTGTTGAGCATGATGAAGAAATAATCAGGGCAGCTGATGAAATAATTGATATCGGACCAAAGGCGGGAAGATTAGGTGGTGAAGTTGTATTTCATGGAACCAACAAAGCACTTTACAGCAACAAGAACAGTTTAACAGCCAGATATTTAACCGGAGAAATGAAAATCCCTGTTCCCATGATAAGAAGGAAATGGCATAATTCTATAGAAATTCAGGGTGCGAGGGAAAATAATCTGAGGAATCTTACAATTAAATTTCCTTTAAACAATTTAACAGTCATCACCGGAGTAAGTGGATCCGGAAAATCTTCGCTCGTGGGATCAGTTTTATATCCCGCTCTTTCACGACATCTCAATGAGTACGGCAAACAACCCGGCGAATTTGATCAGTTAATAGTAGATACTTCCTCTCTGGGTTCTGTTGAATTTGTAGATCAGAACCCAATAGGGAGGTCCTCCCGCTCAAATCCTGTTACATATCTGAAAGCATATGATGAGATAAGAAAACTATATTCGGAACAACAATTATCAAGATATAATCATTTCAGTCCTTCACATTTCTCGTTCAATATTGATGGTGGAAGATGTGATGAATGCCATGGTGAAGGGATTATCAAGGTTGAAATGCAATTTATGGCTGATGTTGAACTGGTTTGTGAAAGCTGCGGAGGGAAAAGGTTCAAGAAAGAAATACTTGATGTTAGATACAGGGGTAAGAATATCTACAATATATTAGAACAAACTGTAAACGAAGCTATTGATTTCTTTAGCATGAGAGAAGATTCCCTGGAAAAGAGAATAGTTGAAAAATTAAGACCTTTATCAAATGTAGGGTTAGGTTATATAAAATTAGGTCAGGCATCAAGCACACTAAGTGGAGGTGAAAGTCAACGGGTTAAGCTGGCCTCATATTTAAGTAAAGAGAAAAGTATCAGTCCTTCTGTATTTATTTTTGATGAACCTACTACCGGTTTGCATTTCCATGATATAAGGAAGTTACTTGATTCGTTCAATGCCCTTATAGAAAGAGGGCATTCAATTTTAATAATTGAGCACAATCTTGAGGTAATAAAATGTGCAGATTGGGTTATTGATCTGGGACCCGG
>JADFUQ010000388.1 GCA_015222065.1 Bacteroidota bacterium | reverse complement strand
CTATTCCATCTTCCCATTCTTCCACTTATTATATGAAGAACTGATATGTTGTTTATTAGATCAGTTTTTTGGAATAAGGTTTAATTTTAAAAAACAGTTATGTTATTTTTGTATAAATAAAAATTGGATTACTTTTGCATGGCAATTTAAAAACGGTGGCGTAGTTCAGTTGGTTTAGAATGCCGGCCTGTCACGCCGGAGGTCGCGAGTTCGAGTCTCGTCGTCACCGCAACAAAGCAAAACCCCGCAACGCGGGGTTTTTTATTTTCTGACTCCGTTGTTGCAAGTTTTCTTGCATACACCGGATAACCATCGGTATCACAGGTTTCCATTAATAGAAATATTCTTTTAAATTGTCTGTTTTTAATCGGAAAATCATTTTCTTTAGCGAATAGAGCAAAGCGTATTAGCATCTATGAATTAATTGAGAAAAAATGGAATTAGGAAAGTACTCATTTGGAATTGGAGACAGGTTTGGTTGCCAGGGAAAAGCACAGCTTGAGGCTATCAGAGAGGCAAGTAAACAAGGAATTGAAATTACCCCGGTTTGGAATAAATCGTTTCGTGAACACTCACTCGTTCATACATCTCCTGCTGATACCCGGAAAGAAGCTGATAAGGCAGTAAAAGACCTAAGCTGGATACAGCCATATTATGTGGATGCAGATCATATTAATCTTTCTAATGTTAGTGATTTTATTGAAAGTTCGGATTTTTTTACCTTGGATGTAGCCAATTATATTGGAAAAATGGCAGAGATAGAGAAAATTGATGCTTTTATTGACCTGAACAGAAAGTATATTGGTGAGTTGCGGGTTCCGGGAATTGAATCCTCGTTCACAGTTACATCAGAGGAGTTAGAAAAAATAGCAGGAAAATTTCTTTTTGCAATACAGGAAGCAAAAAAGATATATGACTATATAATTGAAAAGAAAGGCGAGAAAAAATTTATTCCTGAAATTTCAATGGATGAGGTTGATCTCCCACAAACTCCTGTAGAATTGTTCTTTATTCTGAGTGCAATCTCTATGTTTGGGATCCCTGTTCAGACAATTGCACCAAAATTTACCGGAAGGTTCAATAAAGGAGTAGATTATGCCGGCAATATTGATCAATTTGCCAAAGAGTTTGAAGAAGATCTGTTGGTTATAGATTTTGCAATAAAAGAGTTTGGTTTACCGGCAAACCTTAAACTTAGTGTACACTCAGGCAGTGATAAGTTTTCTATTTATCCGGTTATAAGCAGGCTGATCAAAAAATATGATAAAGGTATTCATGTTAAAACTGCAGGTACAACATGGCTGGAAGAATTGATTGGACTGGCACTTGCCGGTGGGGAAGCGCTGAAACTGGTTAAATCAATCTATTCAAAAGGACTTGAACGGTTTGAAGAACTCAGTGCACCGTATTCTACCGTTATTGATATCGACCAGTCGAAATTACCCGATCCTTCTGAGGTGAATCAATGGAGCAGAGAGAAATTAGTTAATTCATTGCGGCATATTCCCGGTCATCCGGAATACAACCCCAACATCAGACAACTGCTTCATCTGTCTTATAAAATTGCCGCTGAATATGGAGATATATACCTGGATATGCTGGAAAAATATTCAGAAATTATATCCGAAGAAGTAAGGGAGAATATATATGGACGGCATATCAGGAGGTTATTTAGTGTTTGTCAATAAACTCAAGAAATGAATAATGAACAAGGAACACCGATTAACGATTTATGAAGTAACTGAAAATCTGAAATCTAAAATCAGCGTTCTTTGTTCGATATTCAATTTATCTAAAACTTACTAACTTTAAAGTCAGACAAATTTTGAATTAAATAACCAGATAGATAAATAAT
>JADFUQ010000387.1 GCA_015222065.1 Bacteroidota bacterium | reverse complement strand
TTAAGGGATTCGACAGTAGTTTATAGTCCCAATATTTTTGTTTTTGTGGATAGTATAAAGGGAGATACAGTATACATGGGTCCCGAGGGCTTTAAATCATTTTTCATTCAAGGGGATAGTGTTAAATTAAATCAATTCTTAAGATTGATGGGTGATAAAGGAGATACAACTTATTTTAAGTCAGATTCTGTTCTTTCTCATTTCTTGAGACTTAGGACTTTTAGAGATACTTCTTTATTTGAAAATCTAATACATTATTGGGATTTTGATGAGGGAAGTGGTGATTCCGTTTTCGATTTTATTGGGGAGAATCCTGATGAAATAACTGATATGAAAATAAATGGGGCCTCATGGGTTAATGGCAAAAGAAATTGGGCTTTGGAATTTGATAAAAATGAAGAAAATTATGTTGGTAATGGCTTTATGTATTCTACAGAATTTTCAACCATTAGTGCTTGGATAATGCCTTTTTCACATGATGATGATCAAGTTATTATGTCTGCTAATAAAAATTTAGGCATTCCTTGGGGGAATCGTCCTGTTTTTAATAATATCATATTACATTATACACCATTTTTTAGTGATACCACTTGGGGGGTTTCTATTTATAGTGGTACTGATGTGCAATTAGTATCTTCAGGTGAAAAATATAATGAAACTAATTTTCCTATAGGACAAAATGCTTTTTTGGCTGTGACAATAGACGGGGATTCTGTGAAATTTTACCATGATGATAGTTTGATAAATGTAGTAAAACAAGATATTTCTCAACCAACTAATTTAGGTGCAGCTTTTGCCATAGGAAGGAATGGAAGCAGTTCTTATTTGTATTTTGATGGGATTATAGATGAAATTTTTATATTTGATAAGGCTTTAAATTCTTCAGAAATAAGTAAATTAAAAGGATATGACCCTCATAGAATTGGAGGAAAGCTTATTGCCAATCAAATAGATATTGATAGTATTATTGGTGAACGATTATTTAGTAAATTTATTAATGTTGTTAAGGCAGATACCACATCCATTGTAGAGGATGGTCTCAGAGGATACTGGAAATTTGAAGAAGGATCTGGTGATAGTATCCATAATATAATGAATGATACTTTCCATTTGTATAAAGGATCTTATGATTTTTGGTCTGAAGATAATTGGTCTAATAAATCCGATTATTCCATGGAATTACAAGGACCTTCCAGTGGTATTTTTGATTGGACTTGGCATATGAATAATTATGATGGAGCAGCCAATTTATATTTCCCATTTTCAATTAGTTTTATGGTTAAATGGTGTGGAAAATATCCTTTATCTATTTATTCTGATAGAGCTTCACCTTCTTATAAAGTTCAGGGATTTCATATATATCTTAATAGTAATGATAGTAGTATAGTAGGGGAATATGGATATAGACTGGAGGGTGGCAAATTTGATTGGTGTGAATGGAAAAAGAAAAGGTTTACAATACCCAATATAATTCCTATAAACCAATGGTGCAATATAGTTGCTATTTGGGATGATACTGATAGTAACCATGTAGAAATATATTTGAATGGTGAGAGAGTAGATAGTGCTACTATTCTTGAAATTACCAATAGTGGTATGGTTTGTGATGTTGATACTATGATTCATTGTGATAATGGAAATATGTATATTGGAAATCCATGTGAAGGAGATGATTGTTTTGATTATATTGATGAATTGATGATTTATAACAAGACTTTAACCCCTGAAGAAATTCAAAAAAACTATGATTATTTTAGTTCTTTGTGTTATGGAGGGTTATTAAATGTTGAAAGAATAATTAATACGGATTCTTTAATTGCTAATTTTATAGACGCAGACAAACTTAAAGGAAAAAATATTGAGGCAGAGACCCTATATGCCAATTTATATTTGAATATTCCTGATTTGATAAGTGATACTATTAAAATTGTAACTCAAGATGTTGGGGCCATAGATCATAATAAGTACTTTGATAATTTAAAAGAAGCCGTTGATAGTGCTAATATCAATGATATTATTTTAATAATGGAGGGCATTTATTTAGAAAAAGATACTGTTCATATTAATAGAGATGGTATAAGTATTATTGCAGAGGAACATGTATTTTTTGATAGTTTGATAGCAATAATGGTTCATGGTGTTGATGACATAACAATTAAAAATATTATTACGGATAGCACAGAATTATATGTTCAGGACTCTATAGTAAAAAATTTATTGGTGGATAATTGTAAATTTAAACGTTTTCAAATTATTGCTGATTGTGATTCTATTATAAATGCTGAGATCAAAAATTGTAAATTTGTTAGAGAACCAGCTTTTGATTTAGTTAATTTTAAAGATGCTGTGAATAATGGGGCCTATTATTCAAGCATTACTTTTGATAATTGTATTTTTAAAGGCAATAGAGGAATATTTTATGCCTCACAACAGAATGTGGAAATACATGATATTATTAAGAATTCTACTATTATATCTAATGGGAAATGTGTGGCAGAAGGAGCACCTAATAACCCTTGGGCAATCTCCATGTATTCAAGATATACAGGTACTTTGGAAATAATAAATTGTGAATTGGAGGGATTGGATAGTGCGGGGGTTGTTCTTTCGCATAGTCCCGAAATTAATATATATTTTAAAAATTGTATTTTAAAAAGGGAGTTGGAAGGAAGTAGTTCTGCTAATTTTGTTATTGATGGTTTAGGAAAAATGATTTTTGAAGATTGTCTTATTTTTTATGGGGACTGGGAAGAATATTGGAAAGATAAAAATATAGAAAATTTAAGAGGTTATGGGGCAGTTGCTCATGGTGGAGAATTCTATTTCTACAATTCTGATATATTTGCTGGTGGGGGGATCAATGCCTCAACTTATCAAGATACTAATCAGGCTAAAATTGAATTTCATAATGGTTATATAAGAGCAAAAACATATCCATCAACGATTGGATCTGGCCAAGCAAGTCCTAATGTTATTGATAGTTTGATTATTTCTAATAGTTTTTTGGAGGGATATTGGGATATTGGTGTGAGTCATGGATCATATTTGGAAATGGATAATTGTCATGTAAAAATGTACGGTTCTCGAAGTGCTATAACAATTGGAAGAGGCGATGCAGAATATGATTATAGAAATGTGGTAAAAGTGAGAAATTCTTCTTTTGAAATTCCTGATTCTGTTTCTTACTTTTGGGGGAATACAACAGCGTACTTGTGTGCTCATTCCCCCTTTAATTCATTAGATTCTAATATATATGTTCTGAGAGTGAAGGTAAGCGAAGATACTGTAGGATATTCAATTGATTCAACTATCAAATACATTATATGGGAAGATAATAATATAATTTCAAATAGTTATAAACATAAAAAGGCAATAGCCGAGAATTTAGAGGATTATGTAACTGGTTATTATCAGATGTATCAGGATTCTGTTGAAGTCAAAAATAAATTGATTGCTTTTAAAGCGGATCTCGACACCCTCCACTCTCTCAAAGCAGATATTGACACTTTAACAGTTAAGGATAAATTAAATGTTGACAGTGTAAATACTGAAGTGAATTTTTTCAAGAATGATTCAATTGGTAATGACGATGAAGGTCATATGTTAAAAGTATATAGAAATGCTCCAGAAGCACCTAATGATTATGTGTCTCTTAACATTTCCGCAGCCAAGTATGGGTATTTTGTTCTATCGGGGTCGGGGGGGAATTATATCTCAGCATCAAACTGGTTAAGAATAATGGCTGGGGTTAATCAATGGATTCAGGTGGGACGAGTAAGTAAAGTAAATATAATTGATAGTGAAACTTCGGGAGCAGCAAAAGTAGAAATAATAGACACTGATACTTTTAGAGTAGAACCCAGGTCAAGATTTGAGTCAAATGTGGATATTGATTCAACCCTTGTAACAAGAGAACTCGTCCTCACAGACACAATCGTCAAATTCGAGGAAGCCGACTCCCACCTTTACATCACAATGTCCGATGGCTCGGTTTACCAATGCGTGGATACAATGGAGAAATGGGTGAGTGAGGCGAGGGTGGATACGATAGATAGACTTATGTTAGGTTCAACTGGATATGGGATAACTGTAACAACTGGGGATTTGAAACCTGATGGAATAGCCCAATATTATATCGTATTAAACGGAACTGATTGGTGGACTTATGATTATGAACATGTGGATGCTGATAGTGCAATCCTTGATTCGGTAATATTCCATTATGCTGTATATTTAACCGATGCAGATACTTTTTTATTTGGGTATGTTGAAAGACAGGGTTGGGATGACCTTGATATAATGGCGACTTTTTCTGATACAGTAGTGCATGCTGTAAGTGCCACCTTCCACGAAACAGTAATACCATATAATTTTAGTATCCCCCAAAGCGACCGCCAAAAATTTCCGATATTGCAAGTTATGGATTGCAGTAATGTACTTACGCTATTAGATATAGTTCTATGTTATCACGCATATCACGAACGGAGATTCTAATGTTGATATTATTAATTGCCACAACTTTCTCAATGGGCGACTTTGGATTAACACAAGATAAGGTATCTCATTTTTCATTGGGATTCACAGTGGGCAGTTTGGTCTATGCGGAGCAAATCTGGGAGAATGAGGAGGGCTGGCAAAGGCGGGTTGCGTTTTCAATGTTGATTGTGGCGACTGTGGCTTTTGCGAAGGAGGATTATGACCTGCATAGAGGTGGAGGAGAGGCGAGCCTTTGGGACGCAATATGGACACTGGGAGGTGGAGTAGTTGGGAATTGGGTTAGCAACTGGCTATTTAATAAGGGAAAAGGTGATAAGATAAAATGGGAAGAAGGAAAATTGCATTTGTGGTCTCCTCATTATCCACAGTGGTATTATCCATATTGGAAAGCAATGCCTGATACTATATTTGAATTTAAGTCTGATAAATGGTTAGAACTATATGGAGGGTGATATATGAACAAGGTGATAAAGGATTTTCATAGAGGCACTACAGTGGGTTTTAGTGTGAAAATATATGTAAATGGAGACAATCCCAATATCTCTGGGGATGAAGTTATTTTTGTTATGAAGAAGAATAAGAAGGACACTGATGCCAATGCCTCAATCAAGAAAAATGCTGATGTATCTGCCTCGGGAGCCGGGGGCCTTGCTCTCTTTTTATTAACTACTGAGGATACTAATGTAGCACCCAGAAAAAAATATTATTATGATGTACAATGGATAAGTACTACATACGGGGAGAAGATAGTGGGAGATGATATAGTTTTTGTTAAAGAGAGGGTATCGGACGTGTAAATTATCATGAAACATAGAACAGTTAAATGTAAAAAATGCGGTGAAATCTATAAAGTGCTTTTTCCAAAGGAAAAGACAACTATAGAACTGGTTTGTAGTAAATGTGGAGAAATAAATAAAATAAAAAGGAGAAGATAGATTTCTGAAAAGGGAGATTA
>JADFUQ010000386.1 GCA_015222065.1 Bacteroidota bacterium | reverse complement strand
CTGTCAGAAATGGGAGTAGGACCGCCTTATGGAGTAGGTTATGGTACTTGTTTCGATTGCACGAAAGGTGGTGGAAAAACTGAAAAACCTGATTTCTGGGAATAAACAAAGAATAGAACGTGAGAAAAATAATTTTATATATTACTGCTGTTATTTTAGTTTCCCAGACACAGGTCAGGACGAATGCCCAGTCATTGATCAATGATCCGGTCCTGTTGAAATCACCTGTCTTTAAGGAAAATTTCCAATTGTTTACCGACCGGAATATTTATGCCGCGAACGAGAAAATATTTTTCAGGGCTTTTAACCTAAGTTATCCCCTTTTAAGAGCAACAAACTGGAGCGAAATACTTTATGTCGAAATTATCAGCCAAACAAACAGGTCTGTTGCACAAGGTAAATACTTATTAAACAAGCGTGGAACGTGGGGATATATCGAAATACCTGAAACTACTCCAACAGGTCTTTATTACATCAGGGCTTATACAAAGTGGATGCGTAATTTCCCTCCGGCAAAATATTTTCATAGTAATATTACAATTATCAACCCAAATAACAATGAATTACAAACCGGAAATGATCTGACTGTCACAAATGCATATTCTTTACAGGATTATTCTGAAATCCAAAGAAAAACCATCCGGTGTAATACCGATAAGAAAATATATACAAAACGTGAAAGGGCTACCATAAGCATATCTTTACCTGAAAGGAATGCATTTTCACCCGATGGATATTGCCTTACAGTAGTTAAAACAGGCGCTCTTGACACAAACATGTACAGGATAAGATTTCCTGCTGATAAAAGCGCCGACCATCCGGAATTTGTAAATTATTTTCCCGAAACCAAAGAATTATCATTGTCTGGCAGGATTGTTACAGATAAAGGAAAGACTCCTGTAATATATGCAAGAATTCATCTGGC
The DNA here is from genome assembly GCA_015222065.1 of Bacteroidota bacterium. Taxonomy (GTDB): domain Bacteria; phylum Bacteroidota; class Bacteroidia; order Bacteroidales; family VadinHA17; genus JADFUQ01. The sequence continues at coordinate 1,222 of JADFUQ010000386.1, read as the reverse complement.
ATTATTAGGAAATAATCCCAGATATTTTGGTACACTGATTGACAAGGACGGAAGGTTCCGGTTTTCATTACCATACCATACAGGTGTTCAGGATGTATTTATTACTGTTGAAACCAGCGATGACCTTCCGGTTGAGATTCTAATAGATAATAACTTTTCAACAGATTTTGTACAATTGTCTCAGTTGCCTTCTTTCTTACCACCAAAACAATCAGAGCTTATCCGGGAAATTATGTTCAACATGCAGGTTGAAAAAATATTCAAGCAGCCTCTTGCAAATACTATTCCGGTTGAAAAAGAAGACTCTTCTTTCATAGATTTTTTTGGCAGCCCACTCATTACAATAAAAACCAATGATTATGTTAAACTCCCAACACTGGAAGAATTCTTTTTTGAATTAATTCCGACTGTAATTTTTAAAAAAGAAAAGGGCAGACGATATTTTAGGTTGATTGGAAATCATGCCGATTTAGCTATATATAAACCGCTTGTACTCCTCGATCATGTTCCTGTTATTGATGTTGAAACAATTTTGTCACTATCCCCTGAAACAATCGATCATATTGACATTATCAATGCCACATATATCAGAGGTTATATACATTTCGGAGGCATTATTAGTATTATATCCCGCGAAGGGGATATGGCGGGAATAGATATTCCCCGGAATTCGCGTCTATTTAATTTTAAAACCTTCGAACCTCAACAAGAGATAGAATTTCAAGATTATAGTATAAACACTAACAATAAAAGAATCCCGGATTTTAGAAATTGCCTGTTTTGGACCCCCAACATTAAAATGGATAGAGGTGAAAAAAACAGTTTTGATTTCTATACATCCGATAATCAAGGCGAATATGTAGTAGTAGTACACGGGATTACTGCTAACGGTGAAATATTGGAAGGACAGTGTAACTTTGTTGTAAAATAATTATTTCCAGAAATAAATATAGAACAGTACTATCACACTGAGAATAACAACAGAGTTGATCACATCCCATTTATTCCAGCTGGCACGTGTTTCTGCCCTCTGTTCAGGTGTTGAATAAGCAAAAGTTAAGCCGATAAGTTTTTCTTTTATTGGCGGTTTTGTGAAATATGTAACTACCACTATCACAGTAAGACACAATGCAAAAAGATAAATTTCATAATGAAGCCAGTTGGGTGCAACAAATATTTTATATACAAATCCATCGGTATTAAGACCTGATTCAAATACTTT
>JADFUQ010000007.1 GCA_015222065.1 Bacteroidota bacterium | reverse complement strand
CTGGCAATGATAATCAGCACATGGGTTGTATATGATCAACTGGGATTTCTAAAAAATAAGGAAATCGGATTTGATCATAAAAATATAATGAGTATTCAATTGTCAACAAGGGAAATGGCCGGAAAATCATCTATCCTTAAAGAAAAACTCCTTTCAATTCCTGCTATATCCAGTGTTGGCTCAACTTCCTCACCTATGGGCCAGGGCTCTCCAAAAATAATTATGAGAATGGAAACTCCGGAAGGTATGATCGAAAGAGGGGTCAATTTTGTTACCTGTGATCACGATTTTGTAGAAACTTTAGATATATCAATACTTGAAGGGAGAGATTTTACTGAAGAAATTAAGGCAGATACAGCCCTTGGAGTTGTCATTAATGAAACACTGGCAAAAAGAATGAACTGGGAAAACCCAATCGGCAAAAAGGTTCAAATTGGCGGCGAAGAACAAACACCCGCCAGAGTAGTTGGTTTAATGAAAGATTATCACCAAACCGGCATGTACAATCCGATAGAATCATTAATGTTCCTTTACCGGGTTAACAATCGCCGTCTTTATGCGAAAATTGAAGGAGAAGAAATCAGTGAAGTTATCGAAGCAACAGAAGATAAATGGAAAGAGTTATTTCCGGAAATTCCTTTCCGGTACACATTTCTGGAAGATGATTTTAATAACCAGTTTGAAGCTGATGAACGCCGTGGTATGATCTTTACATTATTCTCTATTCTCACCATTATTATCGCTTGTCTTGGTCTGTACGGACTGGCGTCCTATACTGTTGAACAACGTACACCTGAGATCGGAATACGTAAAGTGCTTGGAGCAAATATCAATAATATAATTATTTTGATATCAAGAGAGTTTATGATCCTTATCGGTATCGCTATCCTTATCGCTTTTCCGGTTTCATATTATTTTATGACAGACTTTCTGCAGGATTATACATACAAAGCACCACTTAAGATTACCACTTTTGTGCTATCTGCCCTTGTTACTATTATCATTGCTCTTGTTACAGTAGGTTATCATACCTATAGAGCGGGAAAAGCAAACCCTGTTAATGCAATCAGGAACGAATAGGTTATTATGTCAAATGCTTGCCACGTTTACCCCATGAAATTCTATTTATTTCATTGGGGTGAAATGCGACGTAGGAGCATATTTCACTGTGGTTAAATGTGCAATCAGGCTAATACTATTTCGTGAGTCGTGTTCCGGAGGTAAGATTCAGTTTATAACCAATTGACGCTATTGTGGAAAAATAGAGATCTGAAATTCCTTTTTCATCAGGATTGTATCCATCAAGATAATCACTATAAGGATAGTGTAATCCCAGTTCTATTCCAAGGGTAAGATGTTTTCCAATTGAATATTTCCCCCCTGAACCACCACAAATCGTAAAACTCAACTTTTTATAATCTGTTGGTCCATTAATAAGATCACCACCTGGCTCAGGATTATAATATAGTGCACCACCTCCAAAAAAGGTATATACTGTCCATTCCGGTTCTACCAGAAACAAACCTCGACTGTTTATACCAATCTGCTCTTCATTCCATACTAACAAATAATATTCAAGTTGGGCTGTTACTCCGGCAAATGTTGTATTATAAAGATAACCGCGTTCAGACCTGGAAGTACCAAGATCTGAACCGGCAGCCTGCCCATATATAGCATTTGCTTTAACTGTCCAGTATTTATCTGTTTTAAAACGAACGCCGCCTTGAAAAACCGGTTTAAAATTTCCTCCTCCAATATCAGCAAACAACTTTCCCATACCACCGCCGATTACTCCTTCCGTCCATGTATGCCTCCACTTCTGACCGGAAACGGAGGTAGTTAACAAAATGATAATTAAAATAATAAATAGCTTTTTAATCATTATATCTGTAAATGATTATATAGAGTCCGGCTATAATATCCGAAAATTTATATAAATATTGAAAATCACAAAAAACAAGCACCAAAATACAAATAAATCTCAAATTCTAATGATTCAAAAATCAAACAAATTCTTGTATATATGCTTTTTGGATTTTGTTTTTTCAAACATTGAATATTATTTACTCACAAAATAAATAATTTTTCAAAGGTGTTTCTCGAAAAAATACGGCGCAAACTATAAGCTCACTTTGTTTGTTAGTTGTTTTTTGGTATTTGGAATTTATTTGTTATTTGTTATTTGCTATTTGTTTTTTAAACACAGATTAGGTTATCTTTCAAATACAATTTTACCGCCCACAATAGTATAATCCACTTTTGTTTTCATGATCTTTTCTTCCGGGATATTAAACAGGTCACTATCGAGTATAACCATATCTGCAAGATATCCTTCTTTTATTTTTCCTTTCCGGTTTTCCATAAACTGGGCATATGCCGATCCTAATGTGTATAGCCGGATAGCCTCTTCCATTGTTAACTTTTCTTCGGGGAACCAGCCATCACCCTCCTCTCCCATTCTATCCTTCCTGGTAACTGCTGCATATAACCCTTCCATAGGATTCAGGGGCTCAACCGAATAATCCGTGCCAAAAGCAATTTTTGTTCCTTCATTCAATAAAGATTTCCACGGATAGGCATATTTACTCCGCTCTTTACCAATACGTTTTTCACAGAATCTCTTATCTGTAATACAATGAGTAGGTTGCATAGATGCAATAACACCCAACTCGGAAAACCTTGGGATATCCTCTTTGATCAATATCTGTGCATGTTCTATTCTGTGCCTGCTATTATTTCTTCCATTCACTTCACAGGCTTTTTCATATGCATTTAACACCCAGTTATTGCCTTTTGACCCAATAGCATGTATTCCGATCTGGAATCCCATCGAATCACATAACAATACTTTTCTTTCCAATTCATCATAAGGCATCTGAGAAAGCCCTGATGTTTCAGGCTCATCCTCAAAAGGTTTAAAGAAAAGGGCTGTGGCAGAACCCAGTGTCCCGTCAATAAATCCTTTAACATATCCAAATCTTATCCACCTGTTTTCCCTTGGATATTCTTTTCTGAGACTGTCATACTCCTGCAATTTTTTCATATCATCTGTAATATATCCTGCCACATCAATCCGCAGAGTTAGTTTACCCGCTTCCTTTCTTTTTTTCATATATTCCGCATCTCCACCTCCGGGCATTTGAATACTTGTAACCCCATCACGTGCAGCCATATCAAAAGCAGCATCCCATCCCTTTTCTCTTTTTATTTTTTTCTCTTCTTCAGAATATACAGTTTCAATCGCACCTGTTTTAATAAGGCCTTGTGCTGTCTCTTTAAGTATTCCTGTAAGTTCACCTGTTTCGGGATCCCTTTGTATTTCACCACCATATGGATTAGGAGTATCTTTTGTTATTCCTGATGCTTTAAGTACATAACTGTTCACCAACATTGAATGGCCGTCAG
>JADFUQ010000047.1 GCA_015222065.1 Bacteroidota bacterium | reverse complement strand
CAGCATAGCTGGGAGCAACAACGTTGCTGTTTCACAGGGTGAACCCCGATACAGTCATTCTTCCTTACAGGGCAGGCAGGGCAGGCGTCGCATTTCACGTGGCAAGCATTTAACTTATGACAATTAACCTATTTATTTTCATCTTTCAGTCTTTTCAATCTCTCTAACAACGGAGGGTGTGAATAATGAAAAAAGACCACAGCCGGATGAGGTCTCAGGTTACTGAGGTTTTTCACCGAAAGTTTTTTTAATGCAGTCATTAAAGCATCTTTTCTATAATGTTTTCCTGCAAATGCATCTGCTTCAAATTCATTCTTCCTTGAAAAAATATTCATTCCCAGTCCCAGTACAGTGGAAACCGGGCTATATAGTATTCCAAACGCTATTAATCCTAAATGAAAACCGATCTGCTCAGCCCCAAGCGCCTTAGATAATTCAGGATTACCAATAAGAAGAGACAGTATGTATAAAGTTAATCCTGTTTGCAAAACAGAAATTATCATTCCTTTTTTTGTGTGTTTCTTCTTATAATGCCCAATTTCATGAGCTAAAACCCCGATTATCTCATCCGTGTCAAGATCTTCAATAAGCGTATCAAAAAGAACAATCCTTTTCTTAGCTCCAAGCCCACTGAAATAGGCATTAGCTTTTGTAGAACGTTTTGATCCGTCGATTACAAAGATATTATCCAGTTTGAAATCTACTTTTTCAGCAAAATTTCTAATAGCTGTTTTCAATTCCCCATCTTCAAGTGGAGTTTGCTTATTAAACAGGGGTACAATAAGTGTTGAATAAAACATTGTTATAAACACCATAAAAGCACTCATTAACAGCCACGTATAAACCCAGAACATTTTCCCGGTTAGCATGTAAAACCAAATGATAAGCGCAAGTAGTCCACCACCAATAATCAATGACAACATCCATCCTTTCACCTTATCAAGAAAAAACGTTTTCAGAGTAGTTTTATTAAAACCATACTTTTCCTCAATCACAAAAGTATCATAAAGACTGAAAGGTGTATTTACTATATCCATTGCCAAACCGAGAATTCCAAAAAAGATAAGGGCAATAACAATTTGATTTGCACTAATTTCCCTTGCCCAGTTGTCAACAACTGCAAATCCAGCCAGAAATAACATGGCAACCATGATAGTAAGGCTGAATGAAGAAGTCAATTTTCCGAATTTTTGGTTTTCCTTTTCATATTTCTGCGATTTTTCATACCGGTCAGGATCATAAATGCCTTTTAATTCATCCGGTAATTTACTGCTCCATCGTGTAGTATTAAGATAATTCAGGAATCTCTCCAGCACAAAATCAAAAACCACAATAGCAAGGATGATATAGAATATTGTATTATACATAATGATTAAGCATTTATACGAAGTTTGCAAAATTAAGAAAAGTTTAGAGAATGGAATAATGGAATATTGGAATAATGGGAAGATTGGAAGAAAAAGAGCTTAGGGATTGTGATTCAGTGTTGCAGTGTAAAGAGTTACGTGTTACGGGTTAAAAATCATGTACTCGTAACCCGAAACCCGAAACTCGAAACATTTTAGTTATTTTAAATTATAGTCATTTTAGTCATTTTTAACTTTAGCTCATTCTTCTGTCCAAACATACTTCTTATAGAGGCGTATTCTCTCCACCAGTACCTTCAAATACTGTTCTACTGACTCCTTTTTATTCAGAGAATATGATTTTTTTGCCCAATTTAATGCTGCATCGAGGTTATCATTCATTTCTGATACAAGTGCCATATTAAGAGCTGCACTGGAGGCTATTTCATTATCCGGTCCATATGCCAGAACTTTCCATATCTTAGCAGCATCCAGCCATTTCTCTTCCTTTGCCAATATAGCAGCTTCTTTTAGGTCTGGATGCCCACGAATAAAATAAAATCTGTCCACCTCCTCCCAATGTGATATAAACCTCTCAGCATAATACAAACCTGACCAATATGCTGCTTCTGATACAGCATTCTTTTTCAAAGGAAGGTTCCTTAGTGCAGAATGAAGTGTTTTTCCTTCTGATTCCCAAAAAATTGTATCACTATAATGATATTTTTCAATTAAATGTTTTTTTTCCGGATCATATACCCTGAATAAAGCTGATAAATATACCTTCAATATACCAATCTTGTAAAATAGGTTGCTATTATATAAATCTATATCAAATACAACTTTCGTTGAATAAAAATGTTTCACAATGAGTCCATCCAGTGAAATCACAACATCAGACCTGTTTCTGTCTGAAATAGCTCCAATTGTATCCCAATTCAAGGGTTCTAACTCAATATCGAAATTTAAAGTATTCTTATCCTCTCTTGTTTTTTGAACAATAGTCACTTTATCTATTAATTCCGAACTATACAATGCATCTTCAACTCCTTTAAAAAGATTCTTCTGCGCAATATTATTAATTACCAATGAATCAATGCTATCTCTTTCAATATAACTTTCATTGCCAGTAGGAAAATACAATCTGTTAACCAGGGTAATATGATAAGTACTATCAGGAAACTTCACTTCCGAAGGATTATAAACACGGATAGGAACAATCGAAGTAGTTATGCATGAGTTGAGGGAAATGATCCCGCAAAAAACAAACAGATATAAATAATAACGAAAACGCATAGACACTAATATAATAATTATTTCCAACAACTTTTTTTGTAACTATTTAGTGCCTGTCCATAAAGTCAAGCATTTTCGTATATAAAGCACCCCCGTACAGTCATGCTTCCTTACGGGACAGGCAAATAACAAAAAACAAATAACAAATAAATACCAAATATCAATTATCAAATTACCGAAACAGCTTTGAATATTGAAATTTTGGTCATTGAGATTTATTTATTCACAAAATAATTAATTTTCAAAGGTGTTCATGAGACCACTTCGTTCAGTTGTATTTT
>JADFUQ010000385.1 GCA_015222065.1 Bacteroidota bacterium | reverse complement strand
TTGTGACTTCCGTGTTCCAGGTCGCCTCCCAGGGGCAGCATTGTTCCACCCTCTTTCAGAATATCAGGATCATTTGAGGGATTCCCTTCTTTGTCCTGAACGAAACCATAAGCAACTTTTTCTCCCTTTTTTGCTGCAACAGCAAGTTTCCCCCTGGCAATAGGAGTGGATGAGAAATCAGCAATAAAAGCCGGCTGATTTTTAGCCGGTACAGCAAATGCAACAGGATTTGTGCCAAGCAGTTTACTTACAGAATTAGTAGGCGCAACAAAAGGGTTGGCATTGGTCATGGCAATACCGATCATATCATGCTCAAGTGCCATCATGGCATAATAACTGCCTATACCAAAATGATTGGAGTTTTGTGTAGCTACCCATCCTGTCCCGCTAACTTTGGCTTTTTCAATAGCTATTTCCATCGACCGTGTAGAAGCTACCATACCGATAGCCATATCACCATCAACAACAGCTGTACTTGGAGACTCATGAATGATTCTTATCTCGGGTTTGGTGTTTATCCGGTCGGTTTCCCATAACTGAAAATAATCTTTCATTCTCAGCATGCCATGAGATGGAAGATTTCTTAGTTCGGCACGAAGAAAAACTTTTGCAGCAGCTTTTGCATCACGTGTGGGACACCCCATTTTTTCAAATACCTGAATTGCGAAGGATAGTAAATAATCGTATGTATACATAAGTAAAAATTAAAAATTAAAAAGTAAAGAGTAAAAAGTAAAAAGCTTGCCACGTGAAATGCGACGTTTACCCTGTTCACCCTGTGAAACAGCAACTTTGTTGCTCCCAGCTATGCTGGGGTTTCACAGGGTGAAATTTTAGATACGAAAATATTTCATCAGGGAAGGAGCATATTTCACTGTGGTTAAAAGTTTATGCTTCACTAAATCCTTTGCTCTCCGCTCTTTGCTCTTCATACTGCATCACTGTATCACCGCATCACAATTTTATTTCCATTCTTCCATCATTCCACTCTTCCATCATTCCATTTTCCGGTTAATATAAATCGAGTTAGCCTGAGCTTTTGGTGTGACAATAATTTCGTTTATGTTAACATGATCTGGCCGGTTTAAAACAAACCAAATAACATCTGCTACATCTTCACCCGAGAGAGGTTTTATTCCTTTATATGGTATTCCGGCTTTTTCCCGGTCGCCTTTAAACCTTACAAGCGAGAATTCGGTTTCAACCATTCCGGGGTTCACAGAAGTTACTTTTATACCCTCTTCCAGTAGGTCAATTCTCATAGCTTTGTTAATAGCATCAACAGCATGTTTAGTTCCGCAATAAACATTTCCCTTAAAATAAACCTCTTTACCGGCTGTTGAAGAGATATTAATAATATGTCCGCGTTTTCTTTTGATCATCAACGGTATTACTGCTTTTGAGATGTAGAGGAGACCTTTTACGTTAGTATCTATCATGGTTTCCCAGTCATCAATATCAGCATCCTGAAATGTATCCAGGCCTGCAGCAAGCCCCGCATTATTTACAAGTATATCAATCCGTTTCCAATAGTCAGGAAGCTCTTTTATTTGTTTAAACACTTCAGCCTGATCCCTGATATCGAAAACAAGTTCAAGGACTTCAACATTAAACTGTGATTTAAGTTTTTCTCCAAGTTCATTAAGAAGGATCTTTCTGCGTCCGGTAATAATAATGTCGATTTTATTTTGAGCCAGTTTGGTTGCTGTTGCTTTGCCAATTCCTGATGTTGCACCGGTGATAAGTGCTATTTTTTTCATATTTGATGCTTTTTATCGGCGTAAAATTAGAAAAAAAGGATAAAGGGTTATCTTTTTTAAACATTAAATTCTTGTGTGATGATAAACTAGCTATATTTAAATGTATCGGAATTTAACTTCGTTTATTAATAAAGTATTAGGCTAAGGATTTAATATCTTCTTTTTAGCTTGGCTCTTTCCATTTTATATGTATGGATTTCGTTGATTGTTTTTGGTTTAATACCTTTCTTGTTATGGGAAGTAGCTTACATTTTAATCTGTTTGAAAATAATCCATAAGACCTTATCACTTTAAAATGTTTTTCCGGGATGTGATTGGTTAAATAGGTAATAAAGGTAAATAATCGCATTTATTTTCTTTTTTTTCTTAGCCTCAGCCTCAGCCTTTTTCCATAATCATTCATAATTAACAGTTTCATTTGAATAATATTAACCTTTTTAATTACTTTGTGAAGCAATGTTCTTTACTGCAATCTATGCCGAAAAATGAAAGAAAATAAAAATAATGCGAGAAACCCGGGACTTAACTCAGCGGAATTTGAAGAAATTTGTGATATTCTTGGAAAGGAACCAACTATTTTCGAGTTATCTGTGTTTGCTGTAATATGGAAAGAGAGATATTTTTTTAAGATTCTTAACAAATGGTTAAAAAAACTTCCGGTTGAGGGTGAAAATGTTATTACCCAACCGGAAAAAGAAAAAGCAGGGATCATTAAGATCAATGACGAATTAGCTATTGTGTCTAAAATTGCATCGCGTAATTATTTTTATAAAACAGATCCTTACCGGTGTGCTTCTGTATTAACAGGCAGTGTAATAAGAAATATTTTATCAAATTGTGCCCGTCCCTCTGCAATTTTATCTTCACTTTGTTTTGGGGATAAAGTAAATGAGGAAACCATTGATAATTTAAAGAATGTTGTAAACGGAATTAGTGATTACTGCAGCAAAACCGGTGTCCCCGTTGCCGGAGGTGAGTTTTATTCTGACAGGTACTATAGTGCAAATCCAATTGTGAATGTAATGGCTGTTGGGATTGCAAGAAAAGACCATACTAAAACACTTCAGCATCCTGGTATGGGGAACAAGGTTTATATTGCAGGAGCTTTTACCGCTCCGGAAAGTTATTATAGAAGCTTGTCTGACGAAAAGGTTACTGAAAAACAAAAAGGTAGTAGCAAACCCGTTTTAATAACAGCTGATCCGAATATGGGGCATTTATTAATAGAAGCAGTTGATGAGGTAATCGTTCAGGATATTTTAACAGGGATTCAGGATGTTGGTATTACCGGGATTGCGGGTTCAGTAGTTGCATTGTTAAGTGAGAGTAAAAATGGAATGAAAATAAACCTTGAAAAAGTTCCGCTAAAAGACAAAAAAATGGATCCCCTGCAGATCATTCTTTCAGTATCTCAGGAAAGAATGGTGATGGTTATTAAGAATGGAAAGGAGAAGAATGTTGAAGAAATATTTGAAAAATGGAATATTAATTATGCACAGATAGGAACGATAACTGCAAATAACTACCTGGAAATATTTTATAATAATGAACAAATTACAAATTTGCCTGTAGATAGATTGGTGGCAGGAAGTTCAGTTCTAAATATTAAGGAAGGTAAAAAGCCGGATTATATAAATGAATTAGCTGGTTTTTCAATAGATGATATCCCGGAACCTGAGGATTTAATTGAAACAGCACACCGGATAATACGACTTCCTAACATAATATCCGGAAAATTGATTACTGAAAGGTTAGATAATCAGGCAGATAATGATAGTTTGATTGATGAATCATCCATTGATGCAAGCCAAATAAGTATTAAAGGATCAAGAATGGCTATTGCTATGACAGTTGATTGTAATGCAAGATATGTTTTTTCAAACCCGGTTGTTGGTGCTCAAATTGCTGTTGCTGAAGCAGTAAGAAATATAATATGTTCAGGTGGTATTCCGCTTGCAGCAACAATTTGTCTGAATTTTGGGGATCCTGATGATCCTGAAGTTTTCCGGTATATTATAAAAACAATTGAAGGGATCGGAACAGCATGCAGGAAGTTTGGGATCCCTGTGAGTAGCAGTAATATCAGTTCTTGTAACCAGACTTCAATTGACGGAAAAACAGAAAAGATTCTGCCTGCTCCTGTAATTGGCATGACAGGAATACTCAGGGAAAAGAATAATATGATGACACATGCTTTCAAAAGCAAAGGGAGTATGATTTATCTGATTGGTAAGTCAGAGAATGACATCGCTTCTTCACAATACCTGATCAATTACCATCACATTCAAAAATCACCTCCTCCGGTTTTTGATCTTGAGAAGGAATATGAAATTCAAATGGTTGTAAAGGATCTTATAAGATACAGCCTTATAAGATCAGCACATGATGTTTCTGAGGGTGGACTTTTTATCGCTTTGGCTGAATCAGGGTTTCCTAAAGGTCTTGGGTTTGATATAACTATTCCAGCTGAAATAAGAAGGGATGCTTTTTTGTTTGGGGAGAGTCAGGGACGTGTGATGGTAACTGTATCTTCCAGTTACGAAACGGAATTCATTGATTTTATGCTAAAAACTAATGTTCCTTTTTCGACTCTTGGACATGTTACAAAAGGTGATTGTAGAATTGATGATATTTCTTTTGGTTCTATAGACGACATAATGAAGGATTTTGATAGTACATTTGAAAATCTTATGAACAAATAATTAATTTTTTCCTGAAACGAAGTGGTAAAGCCTTATATAGAATCAGGAGGAAACAAGAAAGACCAGGTTTCCCGGATGTTTGATAATATTGCCTGGCGTTATGATTTTCTGAATCATTTCCTCTCTTTTGGAATTGATCGTAGATGGAGGAAAAGAGCAATTCATATCCTTTCACAAGTTTCGCCTGAAACGATACTTGATGTAGCTTGCGGAACAGGTGACATGTCAATAGAAGCGCTAAAGCTAAAACCCCGGATGATAATTGGGGTAGATATATCTGAGGGTATGCTTGCAAAAGGGAGAGAAAAGCTGGAAAAAAAAAACCTTGAAAATATAATAACACTTGTTCAGGGCGATTCGGATGCATTACAGTTTGACGATCAGGCGTTTGATGCTGCAATGGTCGCGTTTGGGGTACGAAATTTCGAAGATATGAATCAAGGTCTTGCTGAAATTTTAAGAGTGCTAAAGCCGGGAGGTCTGTTAGTTGTGCTGGAATTTTCAAAACCACGAAGTCCATTTTTTAAGAATATATTTAATTTATATTTTTTTCGGATTTTACCGTTTGTGGGAAGCCTGTTTTCAAAGGACGCATCGGCATACAGGTATCTGCCGGCATCAGTAAATGCTTTTCCTGACAGGATTAGTTTTCTGGATATTATGAGAAAAGTCGGCTTTACAGATAACTGTTTTGAAGAGTTAACTATGGGGATTGCATGTTTGTACTATGGAAAAAAAGAGCTGCATACAAAATAATTCCGGGATACATTTAGTTGTAACTAATAAGTATTTAAAGTGAACTAAAGTTGAGAAGAAGTTTAAAGTGACTAAAATTATAAGTGAGCTAAAGTTGAGAAGAAGTTATAACTTCAGGCATTTTAGACACTTCTTCATTTGTCACTGAATAGTTACATTTAGTTTATCTAATAAAATAATTTGCGTAGATATCTTTTCATATTGTTATTATTATGCCCTGCAATCCTTTTTGCACAAAAAAAGAAAGTACGGCACGATCCTGTATATGACAAAAAACCGGTGCATTTTGGTTTTACCGTTGGGTTAAACACTATGGATTTTAACGTTACCCTATCTGATAAGTTCCATGATTCGGAATTTGAAAATGATTCATTATATGCTGATGTAAGCCGGTTGAGTCCGGGTTTTAATGTAGGAATAGTATCAAATTTTAAACTGAACGATTATTTTGATCTTCGTATTTTGCCGGGAATTACTTTTGGACAGAGGACTATCTCTTACCATAAGAACAACAAGATATTCAATAATGATAACAAGATTGAGTCATCGTTTCTGGAGTTCCCAATGGTTATAAAATATAAGTCAAGACGGATAAATAATTTCAGACCATACCTTGTAGGGGGTGTAAATTACCGCATAGATCTGGCAGCCAGAAATGAATATGACGATAAGGATTATGTTTATCTGAGATTAAAAAAATCTGATATATATTATGAGGTTGGTTTTGGGATCGACTTTTACAATAAATACTTTAAATTTTCTACGGAACTGAAACTTGCAGTGGGAATGCGTGATATACTTATACATGATCCCGCCACAAATAAGCCTCATTTTGTTACAGCTATTGACAAACTACAGTCGAATCTATGGCTTATATCCTTTCATTTTGAATAACCCCGGGTTTTCCGCCTGAATTCTGAGCATATTATAGCTGTTGCCATTGATACATTAAGGGAATCTATACCTTCTGTAATATCAGAAAAACAGGGAATTTTTATTTTTTGAGTAATATATTTCTCAAGAGAAGAACTTATTCCTGCAGACTCATTTCCAAGCAGTATTATTCCATTCGTACTTAGATCACAATCATAAACCGGCTTACCATCAAGATAAGTTCCATATACAGGAAAATTGCTTTCAGATATCCTGTTCATAAAATCAAACAAATTATTGTAATGCACTTTTACCCGGAGAATTGCCCCCATGCTAGCCTGGACAACTTTTTGATTAAAGACATCAACACTGTCCGGTGAACAGATAATATTACTGATCCCAAACCATGCAGCAGTACGAATAATTGTCCCGAGATTTCCCGGGTCCTGTATTGTCTCAAGAACGAGAGTGAGATTATTCAGTATTTCATTCCAATTTATCAGGAATTCCGGTTTTTCAACAATAGCAAGAACATTATGAGGGGTTCTTAGTGAACTTATTTTTTTCAACTCATTATATTCTACACAAATAATCTCTTCAATATTTTGCAGAGCATGCTCAGGAAGTGTTTTTCTCCATTTGGTTTGAGCAACCAGTAAATTTATGTTCCAGCCGGCGTTTATAAACTCACGCACAACTTTATCGCCTTCGATAATAAATTGCCCTGATTCATCCCGGGTTTTTTTATTATCCAGTGATTTGATAAATTTTATCTTGTTGTTACTTAACATGAATGATATTATGAATGTATCAGATTAATAATCCCGATTAATCCGGATTTCAAATAATAACCCGGCAATGCAAAGTAATAAAAAATTGGTAACTAATCAGTCCACAGTGCCTTTCATGCAGATAAAAGTTATATATTATTTGTTAATTGTTATACGTTTTAGAGAACCTTTAAACCCTTTGGAAAGACGAAGTTCGAATGCTTGCCACGTGAAATGCGACAGAGGAGCATATTTCACTGTGGACGAATGATAATTGAAGAAAGCAAGGGATGAAAAAAGATTTTGCGAGGAGCGTAGTGACGAAGCAATCTGTCAATTACATCCGGAATGCCAAATAAATAAACTATCATAAGTTTAACGAAAAATCATAAAAGATTGCTTCACTACGTTCGCAAAATCCATTTACTTACTAAACCTTATAGGAAAAAATGACAAACTTTGTCTTCAGATTGCCGACTTAAAAATGCAAAGTATAGTGAGATTAACCATTCCAGACATTCTAAACTAAAGCCACTTAATAGTTACAGATTTTGTAGTTCATAATAATTATATTTGCCTTCGAAAAGGAGAATGTTAACTACAAGTTTTGAGAATTTACGCATCAAATAAAAACATTTCAGCAATATATAGCCGGTATATAATCGGTCTTTCATTTATTGTTTTGGTGTCTTGTAATCCAACTAAATATATACCTGAGAATAAGACCCTTCTTGATAAAAATTCTATTCATTTTGATCAAAAAACAAAAAGTATCAGTAAAAATGAGCTTAAAGATTATTTAAAACAAAAGCCTAATAAAAAGGTCCTTGGATTTCGATTTCATCTTGGACTGTATAATTTGTCAAATCAGGAGAAAGAAAAATGGCCCCATAAATGGTTACGCACTATTGGTGAAGAACCTGTGATATTTGATGAATTTCAAACCGATAAATCCAGTAAGGATATTAAATCCTTCCTTGTTCATAAGGGATACTTCAATGCTTCTGTGAATGATACAATTTTTTTTAAAAAGAAAAAAGCACAGGTTCTTTTTCAGATTCGTTCAGGTATCCCTTTTAAAATAAGAAAATTAAATTATCAGATCGAAGATATGGCAGTTGCTAAAATCATTCTGGCGGATACAATTTCTTCAGTCATCCGGACGGAACAAAAATATGATGTTGATATTCTTCAGCAGGAAAGGTTAAGAATTGAACGACTAATTAGAAACAATGGATATTATAATTTTTCGAAAGATAATATTTCTTTTCAGGCTGACAGCACCGTGGATGATCATCAGCTTGATCTTACTCTGATAATAGATAAGTTTCGAATACAAACAGCTTCAAACCAGATACTGAAAGTACCTCATCGGAAATACAAAATAAACAATGTTTTTATTTACCCCGGTTTTGATCAGCAATCAGCCCTTACTGATCCCGGTAAGTATTATCAGGATCTTGATACTTTTAATTATGACGGGTTTAATATAATGGGAAGAGATAGTAACTTTCTTGTTAAATCCAAACGTATTCTTCAGTCGAATTATATTATAGGGGGTCAATATTATGACCAGACTGATGTGGAGCAAACCCGTTTACATTTGACCTCACTTGATGTTTACAGGTCTATCAATATTAATTTCAAAGAAGTTGAAAATGCAGGAAAGCAAGAAGATGACTATTTACTGGATTGTCACATTCAATTGATACCCATTACCCTTCAATCTTATACCATTGAGCTTGAAGGTACGAATTCGGCAGGAAATTTAGGTGGAGCGGTTAATTTATTATATAAGCACCGTAATTTGTTTAGAGGTTCTGAAGTTCTTGATCTTAAGTTGAAAGGTGCTTTTGAAACACTTACTGAAAAATCAGGCACTTTACAAAATACATTTGAGCTGGGTACAGAAGCAAAAGTTAACTTTCCAAAATTCCTTTTTCCTTTTCTTGATGCTGAAAGATTTATTAAGAAATATAACCCCGAAACCTTTTTGTTATTAGCTTATAATTATCAGAAAAGGCCTGTTTTTACCAGGACTATTGCAAATATTTCTTTTGGATATCACTGGCAATCATCAAAATATTCCACACATATAGTGAATCCGCTGGAAATTAATGCAGTGAACCTACCAGTTATTGATCCCGGTTTTGCTCAAAAACTCGATACAACTACCTACCTTGCTTATAGTTATAAAGATGTATTAATCACGGCTCTGAATTACAGCTACATTTACAATAATCAGAATATAAAGAAGGTGTCAGATTTCATTTTCTTTCGCCTGAACATGGAGTCGGCCGGTAATTCATTATCCGGTTTACTGAATCTATCAAGCCGGGAGAAGGAAAATGAAAACTACAGTATTTTAGGATTGGAATATGCACAATATCTTAAAGGGGATATTGATTTTCGGTATCATCATTTTATCAATAAGACAGACCAGCTAGTGTACCGTGCTTTTTTGGGTCTTGGTTATCCATATGGAAATTCTCAGGCGATGCCATTCGAGAAGCAATATTTCGGTGGGGGGTCTAACGGTATTCGTGCGTGGCATGTCAGAGAGCTTGGACCGGGTTCTTATGATCCAGGTGATGTTACATTCTACAATCAAACTGCTGATATAAAATTTGAAACGAACCTCGAATACAGATTTAAACTGTTTTGGGTACTGGAAGGAGCTTTGTTCCTTGACGCAGGTAATATCTGGGCAATAAGGCAGGAAGATGAACGACCAGGTTCTGTTTTTCAATGGGATAAATTCTATAATGATATTGCATTAGGTACTGGATTTGGTGCAAGGTTTGATTTCTCATTCTTCATTTTTCGCCTTGATCTGGGAATGAAGCTTAAGGATCCTTCTATTAATGATAGTAATAAATGGATTATGAACAACGGGGTAGTAAATTTTAAGGATGATTTTACATTGCACCTCGGAATTGGTTATCCGTTTTAACATTTTTTAATCATGAAATTTTTAATAATAATTCGTTTTTTACAAATTTGTTCACTTTTTATTTCTGGTTTTTATTTATTATAATATTCTGTACTTATGTCATATCAGGACTTGCAAAACAGGGGTAGTTTTACCAGTAAATTTGGAGTGATTGCAGCCGCCGCGGGTTCAGCGATCGGCCTTGGAAATATCTGGCGATTCCCCTATGTTGTCGGAGAGAATGGTGGAGGAGCGTTTTTGGTTGTGTATCTGCTGTTTGTTTTAGGGATAGGTATTCCGGTAATGATGTCTGAATTTGTCATTGGCAGGCGGTCACTACGAAATCCTTATGGTGCATTTAAAAAACTGGCACCTGGTAAACCATGGTTTCTTGTTGGTTTAATGGGTGTTGGAGCTGCTTTTATGATACT
>JADFUQ010000384.1 GCA_015222065.1 Bacteroidota bacterium | reverse complement strand
TATGCTCCTTCCCTGGTGAAATATTTTCGTGCCTCAAATTTCACCCCGATACAGTCATTCTTCCTTACAGGGCAGGCAGGGCAAGCGTCGCATTTCACGTGGCAGGCCTTCATCATTCACACTTCATCATTCCAATGGGTTACCGGTTAGAATATTGCAATAAAAATAACAAATTTTCCTTCAAAGATGTATGATTTAATTAAATCTTGAGTCTGCTCCGAAAAGTCAAAAAAAGAAGATGCCACTAAAACACCCCGATACAGTCGTCCCTCCTTACGGGGCAGGCTAAGACACTAAAATTCACAAAGGGTTTATTTCCAACGCCTTAGCTTTTGTGTATCTTTGCCTGCCCCGTAAGGGAATGACTGTACCGGGGTGGCAAAAAAACTTTTCGGAGTGGACTCAATGTTGAAAGTTGAAGGATTGAGGTCATCCTTCGTTCCGTTATAGATAGCAAGCTGGGAGCCTGGAGCGAAGAGCTGAGAGTAGTATGAACGATGATTGATGAATTAGAGGTAGATTTAAATCAAAAGTTATATCCAATTCCAAACCTTAAACCTATTTCCATAAGATGTTGTTGATACCTTTCTTTTTCAAAAGGAATTAATGCATGGTATTTTAAAAACGGATTTTAATAAATTGTAAAGTGTTTAAAGTTATATGCTCCTCCAAATCCTAGTCCTAATCCTATTCCTGATTGTTTATCAATCGATGGTGTTTCTGAACTATTTAATTCAAAATCTACAATAGGGCCACCATTCACAAAACAGTATTTTAAAAATCAGTAATTTCCATAAATAGGAATAGATAACATTTCAATATTTTTATTTTCAATTATTCCGCTAATACCAGGAGCAGGTGATGTTCTAATTTTATTTTTTGAATAATCCAATCCGGTTTCCATTGAAAAGGATTTGAATAAAATTCTTTGATATCTTAACCCGAATAGAGTTGCACCTTTTCCTTCGTAACCCCCGGCTCCATCAAGTATTTCTTTTCTAAATATTACATTGTCTGAAATCCCGTAACAAACAGATATTCTGTTATGTTCTTGAGATAATGATTGCAAACTTATCAATGCAAATGTTAGTGTTAATAATATTGTTTTCATTTCCTGGTGGTTTAATTTACCGCTAACTGGTGAAATACCTGCTGATAAATAGGATTAGTACTGCAATAATTGTTTTTTTCATTTTTTATTGAATTTATTGGTTAATTTAAGGTTTATCTCACTTTTAAGGTTTTATTATTTCTTCAACAAGCACTGTTTTTTCTTTAACAGGTTTCTCTAAAAAAGCATGATACCCTACACCTAGTGCTACTGTTGAATCGTACGTTAAGAATGTTACATAATATATGATCTCAATATTGTTTTCTTCTGCTTTTTCTTCCAGTATTTCAGTTCCGGAAGTAAACTGCTTTACTCCAATTATCAAAAAGTATTTTTCAAAGTCAATTGATGGAATATTCTCCCCTGTAACATATTTTACATACTTATTGAAGTCATTTTCAGAATAAATCATGTAATAACCATTATTAACATATTCAGGTTTTAATACTATAGAACAGTCATCACATCCAAAATCAGTGATTTTTTTGACCTCAATTGGCTCAAAGTCGCCTGCCTCTACATTTTCTTCATCTTTCTCACAGCTAAAAGCTGTAAAAACTATCACCCCGCATAGGAATATTATTTTTAATATTGTTTTCATGATTTTGATAATTTAAATATCCCACTGGCTAAGTAAAACCGGCAATCTGCTAAGGTTAAATATGATTCTGCTTTATTAACCTAATACAAGTTACCGCAAAAATCACACCAAGGCAGGTTCTACTCACACCCCTGAAGAAGCACCTGATATAAATTAAAAAATATACAGATTAGAAGTTGGATTTCTAATTCAAACTAAAAGTTTATCTGTAAAGTTTGTCCTGTATTAATAGTTGTTGTTTTGTTAAAATCAATGCTTATGCTTCGACTGGAAACATCCGTTTTTTTATTCACGTCCTGAACAGGTTCGTTATCAATTAAAACATTAACATCTTCTTCTTCAATACCAGGGCCGGAATAATTAAGCTGCTTACACAGGAACTGTCCGGAAAGGACTTTAATAGCAATTGATCCGTTTGCGCCATTAACCGTGCGGACAAAATAGGCAGTACCTCCCGGGAAGGCAAAGAATAGCTTAAGATTATCCTGTGGCACTTTCGGTGAAAATGAATAAACCTCCTGGTTGATGGTTAAACCGAGAAGAGCATTAATGACAGACCAGGCAGACATGGCACGGTAATAATGACCTCCCCATTCCTGGTGATCCCAGTAACGACCTGCTTTACGGTAACGATTATCCACGGTTTTAATGATATCCAGCGCCTGTTCATACATGTCTTCGTAGATAAGGAATGATGCAAAGGCTAACTCCGTACCGGACCAGAATATATTGAGCTGATCACATTCATACATATAATCCGGCAATGCAGGATCTCTAACTACTTCGTGATAAAAATCATCTCCGGGCCAGCTACCGTTACGAAGGCCGAACCCGGGTTTGTACGATAAATCCATGATGGTCTGTAATGCCTGCTGAATTCTTGCCTTGGGGTAAATATCATCTAAACCGGAAAGTTGATTCGTCCACTGGCCAACAATCTGGTCGGTCAGGCATCCTTCATTCATACCCGGATGTTCTTTCCCGCCTTCATTGTTATAAAGCCGGTAATATTCACCGGTCCACAATTTCTCTTCAAATAATTCTTTCCCTTTTTCCAGAACCTCCGTGTATTTTTTTTCCGCTGCACTATCGCCAAGGATTTTAGCTCCGGATACGGCGCTGGTAATTGCGGCCAGCCATTTCGTATTAACATAAGCGGAGAATCCGTAAATAGGTACGTTGTCATAACTATTTCGAAGATTTACATCGGGCTGCAGATCGCCATCCGAATCCCGCTTTTCCAGCACATAATCAAGTGTATTTTTAATAGATGGCCACATCTCCTCTAAATAGGCTTTGTCATTGGTCCAGAAGAAATCGCGCATCGCCAGAATAACGTAATCGGAATTCACATCGATTCGTTTGTTCAAGCCATTGACTGCCCAGAATTCATCATTGTTAACTGATCCCGG
>JADFUQ010000046.1 GCA_015222065.1 Bacteroidota bacterium | reverse complement strand
CTGACTTTTTGTCATCAAAACGGAGAATATCTTATTAGGGATAAACCCAGATGACAAGATTGACGAAAAAATGTCAGAGTTTTATTATGGCACAATGATTGAACAATGTTGACAAACAATTTGATAATTAAATAATCTCAAACAATAAAACAATATAAATTATGGGAAAAATAATTGGAATTGATCTTGGAACCACAAACTCATGTGTTGCTGTTATGGAAGGTAATGAACCCGTTGTTATTCCAAACAGTGAGGGGAAAAGAACTACTCCTTCAGTGATCGCTTTTGTCGAAAATGGTGAAAGAAAAGTGGGAGATCCTGCAAAACGTCAGGCTATTACAAACCCGCGAAAAACTGTTTCTTCAATAAAACGGTTTATGGGTGAAAAATATGATAAGCTCCAGAAAGATATAACAAGAATGCCATACGAGGTAATAAAAGGTGATAATAACACTCCAAGAGTCAAGATAAACGATCGCAAATACTCACCACAGGAGTTATCTGCTATGGTTTTACAAAAAATGAAAAAGACTGCAGAAGAATATATCGGGGAAGAAATTACGGATGCTGTAATCACTGTTCCTGCATATTTTAGTGATTCACAAAGGCAGGCAACAAAAGAAGCCGGTGAGATTGCCGGTTTCAATGTTAAAAGAATAATCAATGAACCTACTGCTGCTTCACTTGCATATGGTCTTGACAAAAAGGCAAGTGATGTAAAAATTGCAGTTTTTGACCTCGGTGGAGGAACCTTCGATATCTCTATCCTTGAGTTGGGTGATGGAGTATTTGAAGTTAAATCGACTAATGGTGACACTCACCTTGGTGGTGATGATTTTGATGATATTGTTATCAACTGGCTGGCAGACGAATTTAAGAAAGATGAAGGGGCTGACCTTAAGAAAGACCCAATGGCAGTTCAAAGACTTAAAGAAGCTGCTGAAAAGGCTAAAATTGAACTTTCAAGTTCAACAATTACAGAGATAAACCTTCCCTATATAATGCCGGTTGACGGAGTGCCTAAACATCTGGTTAAGAAACTATCAAGATCGAAATTCGAGCAGTTGACAGATAAACTAACCCAACAGGTTATAGCTCCATGCGAAAAAGCTCTTAAAGATGCCGGTTTAAATGCATCAGATATTGATGAAGTATTACTGGTTGGTGGTTCAACCCGTATGCCGGCAATACAAGAAACAGTTAAAAAACTGTTCGGGAAAAATCCAAGCAAAGGTGTTAACGCCGATGAGGTAGTTGCTGTTGGAGCAGCGATCCAGGGAGGAGTTCTTACAGGTGAGGTAAAAGACGTACTGCTTCTTGATGTCACTCCACTTTCACTGGGTATTGAAACTATGGGAAGTGTTATGACACGCCTTATTGAAGCTAATACAACAATACCTACAAAGAAAACTGAAACATTTACTACAGCCGCTGATAATCAACCCTCGGTTGAAATCCATGTTCTTCAGGGAGAAAGACCAATTGCATCAGGGAATAAAACTATAGGGAGATTTCACCTTGACGGAATACCACCTGCACCACGCGGGGTGCCTCAAATCGAAGTAACTTTTGACATTGATGCAAATGGCATACTAAATGTATCAGCCAAAGATAAAGGGACAGGAAAAGAACAGAGAATCCGTATCGAGGCTTCCTCAGGACTTACCGAGGAGGAGATCAATAAAATGAAAGATGAAGCAAAAGCAAATGCAGAGTCTGATAAGAAAATTAAAGATAAAACTGACAAAATTAATGCTGCAGATAGTTTGATCTTTCAAACAGAAAAGCAATTGAAAGAGTTTGGAGACAAGCTTCCTGCTGATAAAAAAGGACCTATTGAAGATTCGTTAAAAGTACTTAAAGAAGCACATAAAAACCAGGATCCGGATGCTATCGATAAAGCAATGGCAGATTTGAATTCAAAATGGCAGGCTGCTTCAGAAGAAATGTATAAAGCAAGCCAGGAACAAGCTGCAGGAGCAAATCAGGGTGCTGCACAAGACCCGGGATCTTCAAAAAAAGAGGATAGTTCTAAAGGAGATGATGAAGTAACAGATGTTGATTTTGAGGAAGTTAAGTAAATAGTTACTTTACAATGATATGAAAAAGCCCCAAATAATGGGGCTTTTTTTTTAACTTTACATTTCCATATCAGCTAAATTTTTTACGGTTCATCCGGAAAATGAATATGTGTCAGGTGGAAGAATGGAATAGTGTTCCAAAATAACTACGTATTATCCTGAAGAACCTTATATCACTTATATGAACTTATTATGAAAATTGCTCTATCAAAATTCGTAAAATGTTTTTCTGAAAACAGGGAAATACAGCTACTGATTTATATATTACTTGTTCTTATTTGCCCTGTCACCTTAGCCCAGGAAAATATAAGTAGTGATACATTATTTAACTATATTGATGATAATGGATTAAAACAAGGACATTGGAAAAAATATTATGACAATGGAAATCCGGAGTATGAGGGATATTTTATAAATGATAAACCAGTTGGGGAATTTAAAAGATTCTTCCCGGGGAACACGATTAAGGCCATCATGAATTACAAAGAAGATGGGAAAACTGTAAAGGCAACTCTATTCTACCAAAATGAAAAGAAAGCCGCGGAAGGAACATTTATTGATATGAAAAAAGAGGGGCAATGGAAATATTTCTCTTTCTATGGAGGTTATCTATCATCCCTTGAGAACTATGTAAATGGAAAAAAAGACGGGGTATCTTATAAGTATTATGAGAATGGAAAAATTACTGAAGAAATTCATTGGAAAAGCGGGATAAAGCAGGGGAAATGGACCCGTTACTACCTAAACGAAAAACCCGTTATAAATTCAACATACCTTAATGATAAATTACAAGGTGATTACGAAGCTTTTTACCATAATGGAAATTTGAAAGTAAAAGGTGTGTACCGGAAAGATCTCCGACATGGAAAATGGTTATATTATAATGAGAAAGGAGAAATAAAATTAACTATTAAATACCATTATGGGGAAGTTCTTAATAAAGACGAATTAAATGAATATGAGCGAAAAATATTTGAGAGTTTTGAACAGGAAGAAGGAAAATTCAAAGAACCTGACATTCGCGATAACAGAATGAAGCATTAAACATGAGTTATTTACCATTATACATAATAAAATGTATAGCCACACCCGCATAATCCCGAGGCAACTTCTTACCGGACTAATTATAATATTGTTTTTTAGTCCGGTTACTTTAGCCCAGAATTTCGCTAAATACCGTATTGAATTTGCAGATAAAAACAGGAACCCTTATTCGATTGAAAAACCGGAAGAATTCCTTTCACAAAGAGCTATCCAGAGAAGAATAAGGCAAAACATAGCTATTACTGAGTCTGATCTGCCTGTTAATCCACACTATACTGACAGCTTAAAATCCCTGGGGCTCAGGATCATCAACAGATCAAAATGGTTTAATACAGTACTCATCGAGACAGGGGACACCATTTTACTTGACACCATTTGTAAGATTACATTTATCGATTCAGTTACACTTGTAAAACCCTCTGTTCAAAAGAAATCACTCAGGAATAAATTTATCCCTGAATCCTGTGCTGATTTAGTAAAACAAACAACACAAAATGATCAGTTAACAATGCTTAATGGTCATATTTTACATGAATATGGATATAAGGGTGAAGGCATGCAAATTGCTGTGATTGATGCCGGATTTACTGATGCAGATATTTTACCGGCTTTCGATAGTTTATGGACAAATAATCAGATACTGGGGCAGCGCGATTTTGTTGATGGCGATAATTGGGTGCTTGATGCACACTCACATGGCATGACAATTCTGTCAATCCTGGGTGGTAACCTGCCAAACGAATTAACAGGCTCGGCACCCGAAGCAGATTATTGGTTATTAAGGTCGGAAGACACCGGATCTGAGCACCGGATTGAAGAAGAAAACTGGGTTTCTGCCGCCGAGTTTGTGGATAGTGCAGGTGTTGATGTGATAAACACCTCGCTGGGATACTCAACCTTCGATGATACATTGCAAAGCTACACATACAAAGAGATGGACGGAAGAACAACACGTATCTCAAAGGGAGCTGTTTTGGCTGCTTCAAAAGGCATTCTCGTTGTGGTAAGTGCAGGTAATGAAGGGAATAAATTATGGAAATATATTACCGCCCCTGCTGATGCTGACAGCATACTTGCAGTTGGTGCAGTTGATGGATATGGTGTGCTTGCTCCTTTTAGTTCAGTAGGTCCATCATATGATGGTCGTATTAAACCAGATATTGCTGCCCAGGGTGTTGGAACCGTTGCCCAGGGTTTGGGCAGCTTGATAGGATGTAACGGTACATCCTGTTCTGCTCCGGTAATTTCGGGCCTCGCCGCCTGCCTCTGGCAAGCTAATTACCAACTGAGTAATGTAGAAATTATTGAAATGATAAAACAGAGTAGTAGCCAGTATCAGAACCCGGATACTCTTATCGGTTATGGACTACCAAATTTTGCCAATGCTTTATCACAAATCGGAGCCGACCTGCCTTACTCAAGTATCCGTATTAAAGGAATTTATCCGAATCCATTTCTTGACAGGATATCTCTGCTATTTATCCAGATTGCACCAAAGGACATATTTATTGAACTTTACGATATCCAGGGAAAAATGATAAAACAAAAAAGATATGTAAATCTGCCGGGTGGAGAATTTGAGCTCACAATCGATAATCTTGGCGGTTTGTCACAAGGAATATATATAATAAAAGTGCTATCAGGCGAATATTGTTATGTTAAAAAGTTGGTAAAGTAGCAGATGGAAGAAAAAGCAACTCTTTTCGATTTAAACAAGAGAATCAGGAATTCAATAGAACAAAACTTTCCTGATTCATATTGGGTAATAGCTGAAATAAGTGAGTTAAAGATCAATAATTCAGGACACTGCTACCTTGAATTAATAGAGAAAGATCCTAACCAGGATAAAATTATTGCCCGGGCAAGAGCAACTATCTGGTCATATACTTTCAGAATGCTTAAACCATATTTCGAAACAGCATCCGGCATTTCACTTGACAAAGGGATTAAGATACTTGTAAAAGCAAAAGTTACTTTTCATGAACAGTATGGTTTAAGTTTAAATATTCTGGATATTGATCCTGGCTATACTTTGGGAGATATGGAAAGAAAAAGACAGGAAACCCTGAGGCAACTGGAGAAAGATGGTGTGCTTGAAATGAATAAACAAATTCCATTTCCCACTGCTCCTCAAAGGATTGCCCTGATTTCCTCTGAAACGGCTGCAGGTTACAGGGACTTTATGAACCAACTATTGTCCAATACTTATGGCTTTACATATTATGTTAAGCTTTTCCCTGCAATTATGCAGGGAGATGAAGCAATAACATCTCTTATTAAGGCCTTAGACAAAATATACCTTCACGAGAACTTTTTCGATATAGTGGTAATTATCCGGGGTGGTGGATCAAAGTCAGATCTTAGCTGTTTTGACAGCTACGACCTTGCTTACCATATTACACAATTTCCCCTGCCTGTACTCACAGGTATCGGTCATGAACAAGATATTTCCGTTGCCGATCTTGCAGCTCATACAAAACTTAAAACCCCTACTGCCGTTGCCGAGTTCCTTATTATGCAAACATATTCACTTAATCAGTATCTCGAAGAACTACACACAACTGCAATTAACCTGGTTAATGATTGTCTGCAAAAAAAGCAGGAACAGATTGATGATCTAAGTCGTAAATTAGCCCGCATCGGGAACAATGTTCTGGTAATAAATAGCAGGACCCTCGACCAATTATCTTACAGTTTTGAAAAAAGAACTAACAGGTTTCTCCAGGCTAAAAAAGATTTTCTTCGATATTCTCAATCTGCCATAAAATCATTTTCCAGGAAGTATATTATTGAAAAAAAGCATTACTTACAAATTGCTACAAAAACCATCAATTACATGGATCCGCAACAGGTTCTGAAACGGGGATATTCCCTTACTTATCATAATGGAATAATAATCAGGAATGTATCCGGTTTAGCAAAGGGAGATATGATAACTACAAAGTTTGAAAGAGATGAGGTAAACAGCAAAGTTGAAAAAGTAAGACGGGAAAAGAAAAAATAAAATTATATCAGATAATCTTTGTATATTAATAAACTTATTTCTTTTTTTGATTATATATACAATCTTTACTATAGCTAATAAAAATAAGACGACTGAATAGTAACAACTTATCAACCTTAGTAGTTTTAATAAATAAATGGTAGCATTACATAAAAACAGAACAGTTACTATACTATTACTAATCATCCTGCAGGCAAGTATTCTCTCACAACATTTAAAAGCTCAGGAACAAATTATTGATAGTCTCGAAAATCAATTAGCCCTTGTAGATAATATTAGCCGGATCGATTACATGATCGAATTATCTGAGTTGTATTTTGAAATCTTATTAAAAAAGAGTGCAGATTATGCGGACACTGCACTTTTTGAAAGCAGAAAACTAAATTATAAAAAAGGAGAAGCGGATGCATTAAATAAGATAGGGAATATTCACTGGATTACTTCGAACTTTAATACAGCAATGGAACGTTATCTCGAAGCCCTTGATATAAGAGAAGAAATCGGGGATAGTGCCGGTATTGCAGGATGTTATAATAATCTTGGAATTATTGCATCCGAATTTAATGACAATAACATGGCGATTGAATACACACAAAAAGCAATTGAAATCAATACAAAACTAAATAACACCAACGACATTATCAGTAATTACATCAATATTGGTGTTTATTATGATGAACTGGGAGAACCCTCAAAAGCTTTGAATTACTACTTCATGAATCTAAATATGTTGGAAGAAATAAATGATAAAAGTAGTCTTGCAACTACACTTAACAACATAGGGGAGATTTATAATAATGAATGTAAATACGATGAAGCCTTACCTTTTTATTATCGTTCATTAAAGATCCAGGAAGAAATAAATGAAACATCAGGTATCGCTATTTCAAAACTCAACCTGGGTGATGTTTATCTAAAAAAGGGAGAACTTGAAAATGCCGGTAAATTTCTTTATGAATGTCTTGAAATCAGTAAAGAAATCGGTTACAGGGACATTCAAGCAGATTGCTATGAGCTCCTTGCAAAATACTATAAAGAAAAAGAGAATTTCAGTGAAGCTTTTAAATACAGGCAGCTTTTTTCAGAAACAGAGGATAGTATCTTTTCCGAACAAAGCAGCAAACGATTTGCTGAGATGCAGGTAAGCTTTGAGTCGGAATTGAAAGACAGAGAGATTGAACTCCTGAAGAGAAATGAAGAATTAAGGAATCTTCATTTGATGAAACAAAAGAATAGGATCATTTACCTGGTTATATCCCTATTACTCATTACATTCCTTGTTTTGTTAGTGTTAAGGAGTTTTTTCCTCAGGAAAAAAAACTTCCAGTTTATTAAGAAGAAGAATATTGAACTTTTCTATTCCAGCAAGAAGCTGAAAAAATCAGAGATCAGGCTAAAAAATACTAATGAAAATATGGACAGGTTTTTTTCAATCATTGCACATGACCTGATTAATCCCTTTCATGCTCTCCTTACTCTTGCTGAAATGTTAAACAATCAAAATGAAGAATTGAAAAAAGAAGAGGTAGTTAA
Organism: Bacteroidota bacterium; assembly: GCA_015222065.1. Classification (GTDB taxonomy): domain Bacteria; phylum Bacteroidota; class Bacteroidia; order Bacteroidales; family VadinHA17; genus JADFUQ01. The sequence goes on along the minus strand of JADFUQ010000046.1, from coordinate 10,812 downwards.
ATACAGCCAACTTATAAATACATCTGCAAAAAATTTGTATAACCTGTTAAATAATCTCCTGCAATGGACCAAGGCCCAAATAGGAAAACTTGACAACAGGCCCGAATATCTTAATGCTAGTGACCCGGTAAATACTGTTACAGCACTACTCTACATTGCAGCAAGTGAAAAGAAGATTGAATTGATTTCTTCTATTGATAATAATCATAAAGTATATTGTGATGAGAATCTGCTTTTAACAGTATTAAGGAATCTTATGCATAATGCCATCAAATTCTCCAAAAAAGGAGGGAAAATTGAAATTTCAACAGTTGTCAAAAACGACTTTGTTGAATTTTCAATAATGGATAACGGAATTGGAATATCAAAAATTAATCTGGATAATTTATTTAATATTAAACATTCATTTTCTACTAAAGGCACCAATAATGAGGAGGGTACCGGCCTTGGTCTTATACTATGTAAAGAATTTGTTGAGATAATGGGAGGTAAAATATGGGCTGAAAGCACACCGGAAACAGGAACAACGTTTAAATTTACTGTTCCCAATAAAAATAAATAGAAAATTGCAAAACACTATGAAACGAACATGAATTTTTATATGCTATATTCACAAAAAAGCATGAATAAAATTGACTTCGTCGAGCCCTCCGGGGTTCATCGAGAGTTACATACGACCTTTGAAAATTAAATTTTTTACGTATGAAATATAAGTGGATCATATTGCCAGCTTTTCTGGTATTACTACAATTAGCCTCCTCTTTTGCTCAATCCGGAAAAATCGACAGCCTGAATATGAATCTTACTTACGCTAATGACACAGATAAGATTTACATTCTAATAGAACTTTCTTCTCTTATCCAGAATGTTTCTTATCAACAAAGCATTAATTATGTCACAGAAGCGAAAAAAATCGCTGTTAAACTCGGGGATCAGAAAGGAATTGCAGATGCAATAAACAGATTGGGTATCATCTATACACTTGATAAGAAATATAAAGAAGCTAAAGACTGCTTTCTTGAAGCAATGAAAATCAGAGAAATTATAAATTATCCGGACGGTCTTGCTTCTTCATATCATAACCTTGGTTTAGCTTACTATCATCTCTCAAACTATGATGAAAGTTTGAATTACTTTAATAAATCCTTAACTATCAGGATAAGAATTGGTGATAATCAAAAAATCGCAATTGGTTATTACAACCTTGCAGATTTTCATTACCGTCTTGCTCATTTTGATCAGGCAATCGACCTGAACAAAAAAGCATTGGAATATTACAAAAAATGTAGCAATATTAAAGGTGAGATGCAAATACTATGGCAACTCGGAAATGCTTATTTTGCAATGGATAAAACTTCACAAGCATTGAAAACATTGCAGAAAGGAATAGATTTGGGGATTCACTCAGGTGGCAGAGAAAATGAACTTGCTATAATCGAACAAACTATTGGGAAGATATATTCAGAAATGGGGACTTACGATAAAACGATATATCATCTTCAGAATGCCCTGAGCTATTCTAAAAAGGAAAATGACTATGAACGTATCAGAGACATTTACCTTCTACTGGCACAATACTCTGATAAAAACGAGAAATACCAGGCAGCATATTGGTACCATAAACAATATACTCATATAAAGGATTCTATCTATCTTAATATGAACAGTAGAAGAATTGAAAACCACAGGGTCAGGTATGATACCCGTCTGAAAGAGAATGAGCTAAAGTCACTGTATAAAAACATGGAAATTGAATTGCTGAAAGTTGAAAAACAAGCAACATTCAGAAATTATTTAATCGGTTTTATTTTAATCATGTTAATCGGAATATCTGCTGGATACTTTAACCTAAAAATAAAGAAGAAAAACCAACTTGCCATAATAAATACCAACAAGCGCTTAGAACATACATATTCAAAAATAACAAAATCGGAATTGGAACACCGGCAAATAAATGCAACAAAGAATAGATTTCTTACCGTTATTGCTCATGATCTGATCACACCATTTAATTCACTACTTGGGTTTACTGAATTATTAACAGAAGAAGCAGTTTCAAATGACAGAGAATTAATAAGAAATTACAGCGGCATAATATATCAATCCTCCAAAGAACTATACAATTTACTCGAAAATATGTTACAATGGTCAAGAGCTCTAAGAAATAAAATTTATTATCAGCCTGAATCATTCAGTATCACAAAAACTATTGACAATGTTATAAATATTTACATGATACAGGCAGATAAAAAGGATATCAATATCACTACTAATATAGAAAGTGCTCTGTACCCATATGCAGATGAAATTCTGGTTACCACCATAATTAAAAATCTGCTTAATCATGCTATCAAACACACCCCTGCAAATGGCACAATTGAAGTTAATGCAAAACAGGAAAGTGAAAATATTTACATAAGTGTATCAGACGAAGGAAAAAAAATTACCAAAGAAGAGCAAGTTGAACTCTCAGGATCTAACTATGTAACTTTTAACGAAGAAAGTGTTACTAAAACAGGAGCAGGATTGGCTTTTACAGTTGTCAGAAAGTTTGTTGAGAAGAACAAGGGAAAGATATTTACAGAAAGCAAACAGGGAAAAGGTAACATATTTACTTTCACATTACCAGCAGAAAAAAAATAATTCAATATGGCAAAAAAAGAGAAATTCTCGTACCAAAATGCTATTACCGAAATTGAAAGCATCCTTGAGAAAATGGAAAATGAAGAACTTGATGTGGATGTCTTATCCTTCCAGGTAAAAAGGGTATCACATCTCATTAAACTTTGCCGGGAAAAACTCCAAAAAACTGAACAGGAAGTAGAAAAGATACTTGATGAAATGGATAAGGAAGAGGAATAAGAATAGTAGAGAACTATTTTCCCCCTTGAGGATTAATCATATTTTCCGGTTTAAGCAGTTCATTAAGTTTCTCCTTTGTAAACAATTTTTTCTCAATCACCAGGTCGTATACACCAATATTTCTTTCAAGAGCTTCCTTTGCTAACATTGTACATATTTCATACCCGAGAACCGGATTCAAAGCAGTAACCAAACCAATACTGTTTTCAACCATGCTGCGGCATCTTTCCCTGTTGGCAGTTATTCCTTCAATACACCTGCTTCTCAATGTTGCCATACCATTTTTAAGTATTTCTATCGATTCAAAAATACTCTGAACAATAACAGGCTCCATTACATTCAGCTCCAGTTGACCTGCTTCAGCTGCCATTGTTACGGTATTGTCATTCCCGATAACTTTAAAAGCGATCTGATTAACAACTTCAGGTATTACCGGATTAACTTTGCCGGGCATTATTGATGACCCGGGTTGCATTGGAGGAAGGTTAATCTCATTAAATCCTGCTCTGGGTCCGGAAGACAAGAGACGAAGATCATTAGATATCTTTGATAATTTTATGGCTAACCGTTTTATAGCAGAAGAATACATTACGAATGCTCCGGTATCCTGAGTTGCTTCAACAAGATTTTTTGCTTTTTTCACCTTCAGCTCTGTTATCTTTCTTAAATGGTTTATTACCTTATCAGAATAACCAGGCTTAGCGTTTATCCCTGTTCCAATGGCTGTCCCCCCCATATTTACTTCCAGAAATAAGTTAGCATTTTCTTCAAGTCTTTGAATTTCTTCATCCAATGTTACCGCATATGCTTCAAACTCTTGCCCAAGAGTCATAGGAACTGCATCCTGTAACTGGGTACGACCCATTTTTATTACAAATTCGAATTCACATGCTTTATCCCGGAATGCTTTTATCAATTTCTTTAATACAACAATCAAAGCTATATTGCTTTTTATCAAGGCTATTTTTATTGCAGTAGGATATGCATCATTTGTTGATTGTGATAAATTAATATGGGTATTAGGATGACAATATTCATATTGCCCTTTTTCGTAACCCATAATTTCAAGTGCCCTGTTTGCAATTACTTCATTCGCATTCATATTAGTGGATGTTCCTGCTCCACCCTGGATCATATCAACAATAAAATGGTTATGAAATTTCCCCCTGGCAATCTCTTTACATGCCTGTACTATTGCCCTATGTTGCTTATCTTCAAGTAGTTTAAGTTCATGATTAGCATGTGCAGCTGCTAATTTTACCTGTGCTAAAGACTCTATCAAATCCGGAAAGAAATTTAGCAGTATCCCGCTTATGTTAAAGTTTTCCAGGGCACGAAGTGTTTGTATCCCATACAAATATTCATATGGCACCTCCCGTTCACCTAATAAGTCATGTTCAATCCGGGTCTTGCCGGACTCATATTGAGCAGCCCTGTTTACCAGCCTGTTATTAGCATGTCGCATTCTTCGTGAAATAACCCTTGCAATATTTGAGAATACCTTAATTGATGTTTCCCCGTACTGTTTGAAGAATTCCTTTTTAATGGTTAAAACATTCGCGGGAATAATTACACGGGCCGAAGTTGAATGCGGAGAATTATCATTCAATGAACCTTCACCAAGAAAATCGCCGGTACCAAAAAAGGCTAACTCCTTCTTAATTCCTGTAACGGTTGTTTTACATAATTTAACTTCACCTGTGTAAATAATGAAAATATTTTCACGAGGTTCATTTTCCTTGAATAATAAAGACCCTTCAGAATATGATTTTTCTTCAATATTCTCTGCCAGCAGTTCCAGATCCATTTCTTCTAATCCTTTAAAGAGTTCTATCTCTCTAATAAATTCAATTATTTTTCCCTTTTTCACTTTATTTTCTTTTAACAAAAACCAACCAGCAAATTTAAAAGAAAAAACCGGGATTTACATCCCGGTCTTTCCACCCTAAAAATTTAACCTAAAACTACAAATTCCACTTGTTTTTGTTCCCAATGAGGAATTTGTTCTATTACCCTTAGTGTTCATTTATGTTAACGTAAATTACAATTTTTTGTTACATAAAATAAGAAATAGTTATTTTTTTTTTCCTAACTATTCAGTGTTTTAAGTTTGGAATGTCTAAAATGGCTGATTTCATTATACTTTGCATTATTAAGTCGGCAGTCTTCAATCGGCAGTCAGCAATCTGAAGACCGGGCTATTCATACTTTTCAGGAATTTGAATTATGTGATTAAGTATTTGAACAAACAGATTTTGAGGATTTTCTTATCTGAGTGGTCAAAAAGTAACGTTCATCTTTAGGAAATTTTTTGCTAACGTGATAAATATCCATCGCAAGAGCAACTGCTGATTGTGGACTGTGGACTGCCGACTGATTAGTTACATTTTTTCTTTAGAACCGGAAATTAAGACCTACAAGGAAATTCCTTGCAGCCTGAGGGAAATATCCATCCATTATTTTGTTTTCTCCATCAACAATATACCGGTAAACCCATGCATTTGTCTCATATTCTTCATTAAACAGGTTATTAATTTGAAGCTTAATTCTAATCTGATCTACCCATTTTGGGTTAAATGAGTATTGAAAATTGAGATCGTTAACAAACCAGGGATTAAGTATTCGGCTTTCGCCGGATGTGTTATCTATATATTGTTTACAAACATATTTTGAAAACAATTTGATCTCAAAATTATTAAACGGTTTAAACCGGAAATTACTTCCCATAATAATTGCAGGCGAAAAGGAAAGATCTGTCTCACCAAGATTTGTAGAAACCTGGCTCCAGGTATCCCAATTATCAACATGTTCTGTAAAATTTTTTATTTTATTACGGCTTAAGGTAGCATTTATTTCCCATTCTATTTTATCTACTATTTTAATTGCTGTCTGAAGTTCAATACCTGTCCTGTAACTTTTTTCAACATTAGTCATAACAGGAGAACCAACATCATTAATTTCTCCTGTCAGCACAAGTTGATCATCATAATCCATAAAGTAAATATTCCCTGCAAAGCGTATATTAGACAATTTCAAATTATATCCTAACTCATAATCCTTTAACACCTCACGGACCGGGACAGGACCTGAAGGGTCAGCATCAACGAAATTATGCCTGTTAGGTTCACGATGTGCAATACCAAAGGAAAAATAGACGGACTGGTTTTCATTTAATTTTACATATGCTCCCAGTTTAGGGTTAAAAAAGGTATAAGTATGCTTTTGGGTAATATTTCGTAAATCGTCATCAATCCCATTAATCTTATAATCAATATACCTTGTTTGTATATCTGCATACAGGTTCAGTCTGGTAGAGAAATAATAATTTATTTTCCCATAAAAATTAAAATCTGCTTTATTACCATTATTATTATACCACTCATGATTTAATTCTGAATCACCGGCATACCGTGCCCAGATAACTTTCCCGAAATGATCTCCAATATATTTGTTCCATGCCCCTCCTACGGATGCATCCCATTTATTTCTTTTATATTTTAAAGAATATGTAACTCCATAAAAATCATTATCAAGCCATTTTCTGCGAATAATATCTGTTTCTTCTATTAAATCTGAACCTATCAGTATATTATCCATCTGATAATCAGAATAGTCCTCGTCTTCCTTATATTGTTCATAATATCCTTTCCCACCCGTATAATGCAAGCAAAGATTCAGGTAAATATCCTGATTGATCTCCCTGGAATACAACAATTGAAAATGATCCTGCCAATAATTATCTGTTTCATTATCATAGTTTTTTGTATTTCCCATTTCATCTGCATATTGACCAATACCATTATAAGTACGGTTAGAATCGAGAATAGTTGAGGGCACTCCATCCCATGCCTGGTAGGTTTTTTCTTTACCTGACATGACATTTACCCTGATCATATCTCTCTCTCCAAAATATGCTCCTGACACTGCAAAAGATTTTAAATCAGCTGTGGCCCTGTCAATATAGCCATCGGAACTGATCTGTGACATTCTGGCTTCAAAAGAAAATTTATTATCAATAAGACCTGAGCCGATTTTTATATTATTTTTAAAAGTATTGAACGAACCTGCAATTGAATTAATCTCAGCAAATGGCTTTTTGGAAAAGGTAAATGTCTTCAAATTCACAGTTGCCCCAAAAGCACCTGCTCCATTTGTTGAAGTACCTACCCCACGCTGAATCTGGATATTATCCACTGAAGATGTAAAATCAGGTAAGTCAACCCACCATACACCATGCGATTCAGAATCATTCAGTGGTATTCCGTTAACGGTTACATTTATTCTTGTAAGGTCAGTTCCCCTGATCCTGAAACTTGTATACCCCACACCAGTACCGGCATCAGAAGAAACTACAAGTGAAGGGGTTAATCTCAACAGATATGGAACATCCTGTACAAGATCCTTTTCCCTGATTTCGTTTTTAGATAAAGTAGTTGATGCAACAGGCGTCGTTTCACTTGCCCTGATTGTTGAGATAATAACCTCATCAGCCAAATAGGCAGATTTTTCCAGTGCAATTTTTACCTGTAAATTTTTCTGCACATTAATTTTCTCTGTCTTCGTTTCATAGCCCATATATGAAACTTTTAAAGTATAATTTCCCTTATTCACATTTTTAAAAACAAATTCCCCGGACAGACCGGTGGAAGTTCCCAGATAAGTACCTTCTAGTATTACGTTAGCTCCGATTAAAGCAGCCTCATTTGTATCTTCTACAATTCCACTTACCTGAAATTGCCCGAAAACTATAAACGAAGAACAGACGAACGCCGATAATAGCATTACTCGTTTCATAGTAACGTTGTATAAATTTCTTACTGTCAGGGGGGCTTATTCCCTACACCGGCACTACCCGGATCAGGTTCAAAGGGTTTGATCTCAGCCCGTAATATTAAGGCACCCCCATAATTATTACAAAAGTAAGGAAAAAAATAGATATAAAAAAAAGTGACTAAAGTTTAAAGTGACTAAAGTGACTAAAGTTGGGAAGAAAAGAAGTTATAAGTGACTAAAGTCTAAAATGGCTAATCTTAATATATTTTGCATTTTTAAGCAGACTTACGATTGCCGATTGCTGACTGTAGACTGCCGACTGTGGACTGATTATTAATTCTTTTCTACTTTCAGAACCTCTTTAATTGCTTTTTCGAATGAATCCTTAGGTAAAGCTCCCACAGCCATTTGCGGTTGTTCATCTTTTGGTATAAAAAGTAATGAAGGAATACTCCTGATACCAAACATACCAGCCAGTTCTTGTTCTTGTTCAGTATCTACCCTATAGATATTGATTTTGCCTTTATATTCCTCAGCAAGTTCCTCAAGAATCGGAATAACTATTTTGCATGGTTGACACCAGTCAGCATAAAAATCAATCATACATGGAATATCACCTTCAAACTTCCACTCTTTATTCTTTTCAAAATTAAAAACTTTCTCTTTAAATGTTTCCTTTGTCAAAAATTCAGCCATTACAGTCATATTTTACGATTAATAAATAATTTCAAAGATATAACATTTTCTTAGCAAAAGGTATACTATAAATCAAAATTGAAAAAACCTTCTGTTTTTATTCCATAAATTGTAATTTTGTCATGAATTAGTTCTAATTGTCATATCTATATATGAAGAAATGTCTTAATAATCCCATTTTCAGAATAATATCTGAAGTTGTTACAAAAGAAAAAATTGAAACATATGTTATCGGTGGATATGTCAGAGATTTTCTATTAAATCGAATGTCCTCTGACAGAGATATAGATATTGTAGTAGTTGGCAGTGGAGTTAATATAGCAAAAAAAATAGCAAAAAGAATTGATCCGAAAATAAAAGTTGCTGTTTTCAAGAATTTTGGAACAGCAATGTTCCGTTATAAGAATCATGAAATTGATTTTGTAGGTGCCAGGAAAGAATCATACCGGCAAGATTCAAGAAAACCTTCGGTTGAAAATGGCACCATTGAAGATGATCAGAAAAGAAGGGATTTTACAATTAATGCAATGGCCATAAGTCTTAACGATGAATCTTATGGTCAGTTCATTGATCCTTTTAACGGTCTGGATGATTTAATGGACAAGACCATACGAACACCACTGGAACCGGAAAATACCTTCTCAGACGATCCTTTACGTATGATGCGTGCTATTCGTTTCGCTACAATGTTAAAATTTGAGATAGCAAATGAAACACTATTGGCTATCTCGAAAAACAAAGAGAGAATAAAGATTGTATCCCCCGAACGTATTATTTCAGAGTTAAATAAAATTGTTTTATCCGATTCACCATCGACTGGATTCAGATTATTAGACAAGACAGGTCTTCTTCCCCTTATTCTTCCGGAATTACATAATCTTAAAGGAGTAGAAGAAGTAAGCGGTAAACAACATAAAGATAATTTCTATCACACGCTGGGTGTTTTGGATAATGTAGCAAGTAAATCGGATGATCTGTGGCTAAGATGGGCAGCTATATTACATGATATTGCAAAACCCAGAACGAAGAAGTTTGATGCAAAAAACGGCTGGACATTTCATGGACATGATTTCCTGGGGGCAAAAATGATCCCCGGCATTTTCAGGAGATTGAGATTACCACTTAACCACAGGATGAAGTATGCAGCAAAACTGGTAAGGTTACATCTCCGGCCAATTGCATTAATTCATGAAGGAGTAACTGACTCTGCTTTACGTCGTTTGTTATTTGATGCCGGTGATGACATTGAAGATTTAATGACACTCTGCGAGGCTGATATTACATCAAAAAATGAAAAACGTGTAAAAATATATCTTAAGAATTTTGAAATTGTTAGAGAAAAGCTAAAAGAAATTGATAAGAAGGATACAATACGCAACTTCCAGCCCCCTGTTCCAGGGGAACTTATTATGAAAACCTTCGGGCTTAAGCCCTGTAAAGAGATAGGTATTATTAAGAATGCCATTAAGGAGGCCATTCTTGATGGTAAGATACCAAATGATTATGAGCCGGCTTACCGTTTTATGCTTAAGAAAGGAAAAGAACTGGGGCTGGAACCCCAAAAATAACACCCTGGTGTTGTGTAAATCTTAATTTGTCGTAAGTGTTTAGTTGGCAATTGGCAAAGAGCAGTTGGCAAATAATATTCCATTGTTAACATCATTGCCAACTGCCAATTGCCTTTTGCCAACTATTCTTCAACCGTTAAAACAAGGTTGACATGACACTAGTTTGTTTCTTATGGACACTGTGTTATTAATTATCAGCTTCTTTATGCAAAGTGAGGCAAATTGGTAAGTGATCACTGAATCCTTCTGCATACCTGTATCCTATATATGTTCGAAAAGGCTTTTTACCGGGAACATCTTTTTCATTCTCAAGTAAAAATTCAGGGCAGAAGATATTAACATCGTCTTTACCAGTATACCAGCTATTTTCAATATTCAGCAATTTCGCAGATACAATAAATTGATCTATAGTTACCCATAATCCTTTGTACTTATATGTTCCCATTTCCTGATCACTCATAGCTATCCCGGATAAATTACAAAGATTATTATCAATAACAGAATCAAGGTCTGTCTTAGCTTGCAATATTCGTGATAAACTTGCATCATCAGGTTCATCATTAAAATCACCCATGATAATTACTTTTGCGTCAGGAGTTACATCAATAATTGAATCAACCGCTTCACGCAGAACCTTTGCAGCAATATTACGGTAAGCCTGAGTTTTAATTGTTCCCTGCCACCTTGAGGGCCAATGGTTAACAAATACATGAAGTGTGTCAGTTGAAATTACTCCCTTTGTATATAAAATATCTCTGGTTCTGAATGTTGAATCTTTCTGTGATAATACCTTATAGTAATTTACATCAATCGGGGAAAAAAAATTTTCCCGGTATAAAAGTGCCACATCTATTCCCCGGCTATCCTCTGAGTCCTTATGAAGAAACCGGTAATTTTGCTTTACAAGAGGAGT
>JADFUQ010000383.1 GCA_015222065.1 Bacteroidota bacterium | reverse complement strand
TGCTTATTCAATCAGCTCATAAACTGCTTAACCGAATATACCAGGAATAAAACTATCCGTTATTTTTAAAGGAACAGTTAATTACGTTATTAATAGGCTCTGTTCTAATTTGTGTATCATATATTAGGTGTAAGCGAATGAAGCTCACTGCACAAATTTTTCAACAGATAAAAAAAGACTATCTTTGATATTATGATGACAAAGCAAGATTATATTAATTTCTGGATTGAGCAGGCCGAGGATGATTGGACTAATATTTGTAATGAGCAATTTACGACTTAGATATTAAATTCTACAAATCAATTAAGACTATGGTTACTAGAGAAACTGCAATAAACACAGCTAAATCCTTTATAAATGATTGTCAATTAAATGGTTTGACTTTTCATAAAGTGATATTATTTGGTTTTGCTGCTAAGGGTTTGACACATGAGTGGTCAGATATAGATTTATTACTTATTTCTGACCAATTTGGTGATAATATTTTTGATAAATTGAAACTATACTCCAGGATCAATATAAAATATCCAATTGTAGAGACACACCCATACCCAATGAAGTACTATTATGAGGGAGATGCCTTTATTAAGGAGATAAGTAAAGAGAGTATTGAAATAACAACGCTTACACCTAACACGCGCTCATAAATAATTGCCGTGTCAGTAGTAAATTCAAGGGTTGTATTTCGCATTTAGTTCGGTGTGTCTTAATAGGAAGGCACTCCGAAATCGGCAACTATTCATAACGCCATTCGTTATTTCATAAACAAAATTTTGGAAAAATGAAATTGATAAATCTTTTATTTAGACTCTTCATTATATTGATAATTTTTACTAGTTGCTCAAATGACTCGGAAGACGAAATTAGCTGTGAATTGAAATTAAAGATTTTAGATAGTCAAGATAATAATTTAGTGGAGACAGGCTTCTATAATTCTGATACGATATTTATATACCAAGAGAATTTGGAAACAAAATCAAATTTCGATTATGATAATGTCGAATCTGCCTTATCAATTTCAACGAGTGTTTTTAATATTGGCAATATTGATAATGATTTTTTGCTCTATTTGAATCACATGGATACTGATACATTAAAGATTGATTATGAAAGAGATCCTACTGTTCCGTGTCTAGGTGGATTAGTGTTGAAAAGTATAATTTATAATGGACAAGAATTGACAATGCAAGGAGATATTTATATAATTGAAAAGTAAATTTTAGCGCTATTCGTTATCGGAAATGCCTGAATGAAAAAAGTTGTATATAAAAGAACTATCTAAAAGATTAAAGGGAGGATAAGATTATGTTTGAGGAGCGTGTCCCTGCTGATTACTCTGAGATGGACCTTTTTAAAGCTAAGCGTTTCGATAAAAAGGTCAAAGGGAACTTTATGCCGGCGATTGTCTCCACAGTTAAACAAATCACTGAGGATTATGGTTTGGATGGTGTATGTGTGGATGTCGGCTGTGGCACGGCTGTTTTTACAATTGAGTTATGCAGACATTCCAGGTTGAAGATATATGCCTTGGAAAAGGAGAATGCCATATGCGAAGTTGCACGCATGAACATTGAAAAAGAGAGATTTACAGATAAGATAATCCCCGTTCTGGGTGATGCTCATGAGCTGCCTTTCGAGAACGAATTTGCCAATTTCATAATCAGCAGAGGTTCATATCATTGTTGGGGAGATAAGGTGCGGGTATTTAAAGAAATTTATAGAGTATTGAAGAAGGGAGGCATTGGCTTTGTCGGTGGTGGATTTGGGCGATATGTTACTGAGGAAGAATCAAACAGGATGAAATCTCTTAGAGACCATTCCCTGAAAGAGGGTGCAAAGGCTTACAGTTCACCTGATAAATTAAGAGAGGTTATACATAAAGCAGGCATACCTAATTTCCGTATAATTTATGATAAAGCAGGTCTTTGGGTAGAAATAAAGAAATAGCTATTGAAATGATTAATGGCACTTCCGATAATATAGCATAGACGGCTCACTTCGTTCGCTCAAATTTCGGCTTTGCCGAAACTTCGTATATGCTGGGAAGGTTAGACGAGATAATGCCGATAAGTAGTAGATAAACTAATGACTAAAAAATTGAGAAATGTAACCAAAGTCGAAAAATTACCCAATTATGGGAAAGATTTACTTAGCATAAGTTTCCCATTTAGAAGCAAGATAAAAGCTGCAAAAGGCGCTTTAGTTTTTATAAAGGATTTGATTAAAGAGCTTGGTCTTAAAAGCTTTATTAAAATGTTTATGCGAATTAGGAAAGAATTTGAGGAAGCAAGACAACTAGATTGGTATAGGATGAAGGCGAAGGGTATTTCTCAAAAGAATTTGAATTTTATTATTCACAAGATGGTTCTATCTAAAGTAATGGCTGATGAAATGGGTCTTGAAAAGGCATCTGAAATCAGGCGCAGATTTTCTGATAAAACCACTTACTTTGTTATGGAAGGTATGTTTGCTCCACCCGAAGTATTTAAAACATGTGGAGACGGTGATTTTTTCAAACCATTTAAACAGTATTATATCGCAATGATGGATGCGTCAGTTAATGCAGGTCTTTTTGAATATAAGTTTATTGAGGATAATGAAAATTCATTTCAAATAAATGTAACCTATTGTGCTTTTGCTGAAGCTTCTAAAATATTAGGAACACCTGAAATATGTTATTATTCCGCATGTTACAGTGACGAGGTATTTTTTCCTAAATTATGTGAAAAAGTCGGTTTTGAATACAGCAGAACTGCTACGATTGCAACAGGTAAATCCGTTTGTGATGATAGATTTACTCGCAAGAAGTAAGTTTGTATCGGCCATCGCCTAAGCATATAGTTTATGGCGGGTGATGTGCTAAATATGAACGAGTTAACAATATATAACCATTGGTGAAAGCAGAAAGATTTGTGTTTCAAAAACCGCCACAAACCATATGCTTACCGTTATTGCACATGGCAACCAAATGAAACATGACTACTTAATTGAGAGATTTTTTGTTTTCTAACCCGCAAAGTGCGTATTCCTGCTATTCCGGACAAAGAAAAATCTGTATAAAACTTCATTTAAGTCCATGGGTATTTCATATCCACTTTTGTCTGCTTCACTTACTCTAAATAAATAATGTAAGTGTTCTTTACGTATAATTGAAAAAAAGTAGGGTAATCAAAATCTCAAGCGGTATAGTAGCATGTTAATCACATAAACTTAAAAAAATGAATTGTATAAAATTCAGCCTGATTAATTACCTTCGGTGAGCTCCATTTCGTTCCGGTTCACAAATTTATCAGAAAGAAAAAAGATAAAAGTTGGAGCGAAGCGTAAACCCCGACCGAAGCGTCGGAGGATAAAGACAAAAGTACTAATAACATAGTATATTTGATAGGCGATTAAATTTTTTATGAACAAATAATCTGAATTTCTTATGCAAATAATTTACTTTTAACTTTTTACTTTTATCTTCTGTATGAATAATGCAGGCCAAAAACAAAATTAATTATGACACAAAAAAATGTTTCCCGTCGTAATTTTATAAAAAAAGCGACAATAGCAGGAACGGGTATTTCAATAGTACCCAGTTTTACTGTAAGTGGTCTGGGACACAAAGCACCAAGCGACAGGATGAATATTGTCGGTGTTGGAGTTGGAGGCAAAGGCCATCCTAATCTTGTAGGGATGAACACGGAAAATATTATCGGTCTTTGTGATATTGACTGGAAATATGCCATAAATTGTTTTGATGAATTTCCTAAGGCAAAAAGATATTACGATTGGCGAAAGATGTTCGATGAACTGGGCGACTCTATTGATGGGGTAATGGTGGCTACTGCCGATCATACCCATGCCATTATTGCTGCTACCGCCATCACTATGGGTAAGCATGTTTATTGCCAGAAACCTCTTACCCACTCTGTTTACGAGTCACGATTACTAACCAAACTAGCCGCTAAATATAAAGTGGCAACCCAGATGGGCAACCAGGGAAATTCCGGCGATGGTGTGCGTCAGCTTTGTGAATGGATATGGAATGGTGAAATTGGTGAAATCAGTGAGGTTCACGCCTGGACAAACCGCCCGATTTGGCCACAGGGTTTACAACGCCCCGGTAATGTAATGACACCTCCGGACACACTTAACTGGGATCTTTTCATAGGTCCGGCACCAATGCGCCCATATCATGAGACCTACACACCATGGAATTGGCGTGGATGGTGGGATTTTGGAACTGGTGCTTTTGGGGATATGGCTTGCCACGTGCTCGATCCTGTTTATCAGGCATTAAAACTGGGCTATCCCGATACCATTAATGGCAGTTCAACTCTCCTCAATACAGAAAGTGCACCACAGGCTGAAAAAGTGAAATTTGTTTTTCCAGTACGTGAAAATATGAAAAAAGTAGAGATGCCAGCTCTAAAAGTTCACTGGTATGATGGCGGTCTGCTACCTGACCGGCCTGACCTCCTGGCTGATGGAGAAAGTTTCTTAAATGACGGAATGGGTGGATGTTTATTTGTTGGGTCGAAGGATACACTATTATGTGATACCGGCGGGTTTAATCCCAGGTTGCTTTCAGGTCGGATACCTGATGTTAAGCCTTATATCCGCAGGATTCCCGGGGTGGTAGGTTATATCGATGGCCCTCATGAGCAGGAATGGATAAGGACATCCAAGGAATCACCGGAAAGCAGGATTGAATGTACATCCAATTTTGCTTACTCGGGTCCGTTTAACGAAATGGTTTTGTTGGGTGTGTTGGCCATCCGTTTGCAAGGCTTGAACAAAACGTTGATATGGGATGCAAAAAATATGAAATTTACCAATATTTCGGCTGATGAGACATTTAAAGTGGTTATTTCTGATGACTTTAGTGTGATTGATGGACATCCACATTTCAGTACAAAATATGCCACATTAAATGCGCTGGAAGCAGCAAGTGACTATATTAAGCATACTTACCGGGAAGGATGGCGTTTGCCGGAAATGCCTAAGTGATAAATCAGAACCTGATAGCCTTAGGTTCATACTTTTAAAGTCAGATTCGTTAGACAACAACAAAGCGATATATACGGATACATGAATGATCACCAGGTTTAACTGGAATTATGAGCCTACAGGTAATGCCAGAAGGGATAATTGGTTTGCAAATCTTCCCAAGTTACAAACAAACGCAAAAGTATTATTCTTCAACACGGAGTATTCGCTTTACGAAGAGGATCTGACTGCCGAAGGCGTAGCCCTTGATCCAAGACAACAAGGAATGCTTGATCGTATGGTAATGGGCCAGCCACCAAAGCCGGATCTGAAGAAAATCTTTGTTGATCTTAAAAAGAATAAAAAAACAGAACTGGTGGAGCTGATGACCAGCTTATTCCTTATTGAGAATAAGATTGAGAGCGGGAATTGGAAACCGGGCACTGAACAGAGAAAAATTCAGGGATACATCTGCCAGGAGGCAACAATGAAGAGGGGTGAAGAGACCATTACCGCCTGGTTTACACCAAATATTCCAATTTCAATTGGTCCGGATAATTATGGAGGTCTGCCCGGTCTTATTTTAGCAATTGATATAAACGGCGAAAATGTCATTTTGGCCACCTCGGTTGATCTTACTCCACCATCAGATAGCAAGCTTTCCAAACCAAAGGATGGCAAAAAGATTAAGCAGGAAGCGTTTGACAGAATTGTTGTGGAAAAGGTTGAAGAGTTCAAAGAGGCTCAAAAGAATAAATCCAAAGTTAAAAGAGTACAAGAAGGAGCCGGCAAGAAGTATTAAGAACAGTCCACAGTCCACAGTCGGCAGTCCACAGTCAACAGTCGGCAAGAAAGAAAAAACAATCAAAATATTTTAAACAGATGAAAGTATTGATTATAGAAGATGAATCCGGAGTGGCTTAAAACCTGTGTGACATCCTGCAGGAGATTGAACAGGGTATTGAAGTACTGGCCATCATTGAATCAGTGAAAGAAACGGTGGAATGGGTTAAAAATAATCCGAAACCTGAGTTAGGATTTTTTGATATTCGCCTGGCTGATGGCGATTCATTTGAGATTTTTGAAAAGATAAAAATTGACTTTCCTGTAATATTTACTACTGCTTATGATGAGTATGCTTTAAAAGATCCCAGACCGATCCTGAAGATTTCTACAGGGCAAACCGGCAATTTATAATATCCCGTAAAGCAGTTAAAACAGTTTCTCAGCATTTTAACAGAAAGCTAAAACTCCACCTGTCTCCTTCACCCAAAGAGGATGTTTTTATCAGCAAAACAAAAGCCACTGAGTTTAAGGAGTGGCTGGAGAGAGGGGCGAGCGTTACCGGAGAAGATTCCTGATAAAAGTACACATACACAGCATATTTTAAGATATTTATGTAGTTTATTAATGTGGACATAAACAAAATATATGTAAGTTTACACATACACAGATATTGTGCACTATTTATAGAGAAGAAACTGCTTATTTTCAAAGAATTTTTAAATTTGGGATATGAACAATAAGGAAAAAATATTAACGATGGTAAAAACTGCCGTAAACAGTATAGACCCCAATGCAGCTTTAATCTTGTATGGCTCCTACGCCCGTGGAGACTACAATGAGAATTCTGACATTGACTTGTTAGTGCTTATTAACAAGGAGAAAGTAACCAGGGCTGACCAGAAAAGAATAAAATATCCGCTTTACGATATTGAGTTTGAAACTGGAACAATAATTAGTCCAATGGTTTTTTCAAAAAAAGACTGGGAAACCAAACACAGAAAAACACCTTTTTACGAAAATATTTACAAAGAGGGACAAATTTTATGAATAAACAAGACCGGCAAGATTTGGTTGAATATAGAATCGCAAAGGCGAGAGAAACATTTAACGAGGTTTCTTTGCACATAGAGAATGAATTATGGAGTACAGCTGTGAACAGACTTTATTATGCCTGTTATTATGCTGTTATAGCCTTGTTGATTAGTAAAGAGATTAAAGCCACAACTCATAGCGGTGTGAGACAAATGTTCGGATTGCATTTCATAAAAACAGGGAAAATAGAGAAAGAATTGGGTAAATTCTATTCTGATATTTTTGATATGAGACAATCGGGAGACTATGAAGACTATGTTGAATTTACCAAAGATGATGTTTTAGACTTACTTATACCTGCCGATAATCTGATAATAAGCATTGAGAATATATTGAAAACAAAATAAACAGTGCACAATATGTTATAAATTCAAGCATACTAAAATCAGAGTAAATCTTTCTCTTCAAGTGAAGCCTTAATTTGCTTATGACTATTCCAGAATTTGATTTCCATATCACTTAGTATTTTCTTGAATTCTGGAAGATCTTTAATATTATCGATTAAAGGATCTATTTGTAAAAAAGGAATTATCAAGTATTGATAATTGGTTTGTTGTGAAAATAGCTCCAAATTTTCAATCGCATTTTCTGTGTCACCCTGATAAGAATAATACACTGCTAAGCTTAAATGTTTATAAACAGATTTATCGTTATCGGCATAATCCTTATAATCCATGAAATATTTTTCAGATTCCTCTGTCAGTCCCATTTCTGATAATACAACCCCAATTTTCGCATTTTCAGCTCTATAAATATCCAAATTCAGAGCTTCCTTGATTTCAATAAATTTTTTATAATAATTATAAGCACATACATAATCCCTCATGTAATAACATATTTTTCCAACTTCCTGCATAATATCCAATCGGGTCGAGTCTTTATTAAGTGCTTCAATTAAAAGTTCTTTTGTTTGCAGTAGATCTCTATTCTTTGCAAACAGGACGAAAGCCTTTAAATATTCTGAAAATAAATTTTCCGGACTATACTCCAGTGACTTGTTTATATACTTTTCAGCTTCATTTATAAACCCGGATTGTAAAAAGGCATTGCTTACATGTAAATATATAAAACTTGCTGTAATTGAATCATTTGCTGCAATATCTAATCTAATTCCCTTAAGTGCATATTCCAGGTATTTTTCTGTATCCGGAATATAATTCGCATAAAAATCTGACAG
>JADFUQ010000382.1 GCA_015222065.1 Bacteroidota bacterium | reverse complement strand
CAAAATTAGCAGGAATTTTGCTATGGAGCACCTCTCTCGTTAGCTTGAGAAATTAATCGGTTCCTCTGATGTGGGGAATGATTGCCAACGGTGAGTATATGCGTAGTGCGACCGATTAGGGAGCATTATCGCATATACAATGTTGCCAGTAGTGTTTTTCAATTCGTTTCAATTATTATATGGTTTTCTATCAAATATCAGTTTGATGGTGCTGAAGATTTGTTTTACCGATTTATTCCTTAGCACAAGCTTTTGTTCCATTCAAGATCAAGCAATTTTCTTTAAAGACTACATCAGTAGATTCATAAGGGAACTCTTGTCTTACAGCAATAAATTTGTCCAATTCCACTGGTATCATTGTAAAAGTAGGCCACGGTCCACTGTAAGTTCCTACATAATTACCGTCTTTATCGAACACAAAATTCCAATACCTATTCCAATTTGGAAATCGCGCGTGCACAAACGTGGTGTACGCTCCAATTTTGCTAAATCTTGAATTTTCGGTGTTTTCAAAAGTGCCAATAAGGTTCAAAGACTCTAGATTACCAATTTGATCAATCTGTTTCAATAAGTTTTCAGTAGCCGGCAATGGATCCTTACCCTCAGGCATCAAATCTTTAAGTGCATCTGCTCTTCCTTCTTTAAGTAATATCAATGCTTCATATGTTCTCTGATTTAGATTTGAAAAAAACTCTTGCTGTTTCGATGAATGATTCAGGAAAAGATTAAGCATCGGTTGACCATTAAGTTTGGCCATAATTCGTATGTCATCTGATTTCAATTCAACCGAGCCTCCGTCTATTTCATAAATACCTTCTAATTTGAGTATGGACTCAGGTTTTATTTTATCATCAACTTTGATGTCAGGGGGGCTTCTAAAGGTCGAGTCGAATGCAGCCGATAGAATATTATTACTTATTTCATAGGCAGGAAATAGTGAAGAATTTGATTGGATATAATAAAGAATATTTTTCTCGGGGAGCCATACTAAGTCTGCTGAAAAAATCCGATTGCTTCCACTATGAGTTATTATTTTTCCATACTTCTGATCATTGTAGACAACTAATCCATAGGCATATTTAGAATCGGCATTGTTTTCATTTACATAACCAGTTGTCCATTTATCTATTATGTCATCCTCAAGCACGCCATTACCCTGCATGACTTGTAACCACCTAGACATATCTTCTACTGTGGTGTGTATTCCACCATTGGCTCTTAAGTGCCAATTGGGGCCATCTGCAAGCCAGCCATTTTTATAAACTTTGCCCCAATAATTTCCTTTATTATACCCAATCGCCAACCGTGTAGTATCCTTTCCGGCTAATAAATACCCTGTGCTTTCCATTTTTGAAGGGATAAATAAATTTTCTCTTAAAAAATCTCCATAATTCATTTTTGATAGCTGTTCAATGATCATCCCCAAAAGTGAATACCCTGCATTCGAGTAGCTGTAGCCTGAACCAGGTTCAAATTCTAACGGCTCAAGCCATAGCCTTTTTAAAAAGGCTTCTTTACCTATGGGTTCTTCATCAGGACCAATGCCTCCAATAATTCCCGAGCTGTGTGTTAATAATTGATGAATTGTAATATTCTTATGCTCCTTCGGGACACTGCTAAAGTATTTCGATAATTTATCATTCACGGAAAGGCTGTCTTTACTTTCCAATAGCAATATTGCCGCAGCAGTAAACTGTTTGGTAATTGAGCCACAAGACTGTATAGTATTCGCTGAATATTCTATTCTGTTTTCACGATTTGCTAATCCATAACCCTTCTGTAGTATAATTTCACTTCCTTCAGAGACAATAATAGATCCGGAAAAACCTAGTAAAGATGCAGATTTCAAGTATTTATCTACTCTCGCGGCTAATTCTGAATTTTCATGAGTAAGATTATTACTGTCCTGTTCTGATTGGATGCATGAATTTAAAGTGATTAGAGATAGAAATATTAATAAAAAAATTTTCATAATATCAATTTGATTGATTTTGTTCACATTACTGGCAACTTGTTTATAAACGAGGTAAACTTTCGCTTCAACGACTTATATAGTTTGTAAAATGAATGTTTTGTTCATTCTATTTAAAGCACCAATTTATTATATATTCTTAAATTATCAAACGGGTTTCTTATGTTCATTAGATTTTTTCTGCTTAATATATCCGGTAAATTCTTTTCTTTTTTTAAGCAATCGAGATTACGGGTGGTATAATTTTTAAACATCCAAACTCTGCCAGGTCTGGTAGACTCTGGCAGGTTTTATCTGCTAATTTAGCTTGTGTAACAATGTTTCTACCAGGGTCTTTGTATACTGCAACACTGCATCACTGCAACACTGCATCACTTCCTAAAACTTAACAACCTTCTTTACATAAGACTTGTCATCTTCACGGATGCGAAGAAAATACAGCCCGGGTGGCAAGTGACTACTATCTATTGTTAATTCATTCTGTTCCGTGACAATCTTAATAAATTCTTTACCGGAAATATCCAGCAGGGATATTTCCCTATGCCTGCTACTGTCAAGAAAGATCACATTCAGGGTGGTTGAGAAAGGATTTGGGAAAACTCTGATATTTCTTTTTTCAAATTCTTTATACTCAGGTATATAGCTGATTGACGATACCTGGTTAAGAATCCAGTTATCAGGATCAACCTCAAGAGAAGTAATATCATATGAAACATATATATTGAACGTCTGAATATTCTGGTCCTGGAAAACCCTGATCGTAGTATCACCACCCTGATAGTTCAATTTAAATTCTATTGATGTTTTAAAAGAAGGTGTACCGGTTGACGAAGGGGTAATTGTTGAACGGATACAAACAGTATCCCCATCCCTGCTCCATTCAATACCAAATTTGGGAAATCCGCTTCCATAGTACCACTGATCAAAATACCACGAGAAATCATCACCGGAGATATCTTCCAGGACACTCCGGAAATCGTCACCGGTGGCTACACTGTCTGCAAATTCCTGCTGGAATTCCCTGAGCGTTGAAAAAAATAGTGAGTCATTATCCAGCTCAAACCTGATCATATGAACAATTGCTGCTCCTTTTTTATAGGACAAAGCGTTGGAAAATATCCTGCTGACAT
>JADFUQ010000381.1 GCA_015222065.1 Bacteroidota bacterium | reverse complement strand
TTTTTCATCACGAAGTGTATCAACCGGTCAAAAATAATAAGGAGAATAAATGAGGGAATAATAACAGGAAAAAGGAATGATGTATCTAAATTATTGAATAGATTAATACTAATTTTATAGATTGATATAGATCGTTCTATCAAACCGGATAAATAATCAAGTGGTATATCAAACCAGGTTTCAGTATTTGAAGGAAAAACAGATGCCAGAATAAATAAGATCAGTAATAACACTCCAATTAATATCCAGGCTCTTTTACTAATAAGAGGAGTATATTGAGACTTTACATCTGCCAAATAAGGATGTAAATCAGACATAACCTTATCCGAAAAATCTTCAGGTGCTTTCTCATAATCCTGGTGTATTAATAGTTCATCAAGTTTCCGGGTTATATTTTTATCAGACAGTTTCATTATTTCCGATTTATATTTAAACCAGTTATTGTTTAAATAATTTCAACAATTTCGCTTTTCAATATTCTGTGCAGTTCTTCCTGCATTTTTTTTCTTGTCCTGTGCAGTTTTACTTTAATATTTGACCTGTTAAAACCGGTAATTTCTGATATTTCAGAAATTTTGCATCCATCAAGATAATACAGAGTAATAAGCGCTCTATCGCTTTCATCCAGTTTATTTAATAATCTCTGCAGTATCATTTTGTTGTTCTCAATATCAAAGCTTATACTTACATTCTGTTTTTCGTCCCCTATCTCAAAAAACTTCTGATCTTCAATTGACATTGTCGTTTTTTGCTTAACTCTCACTTTAGAAATAGCTGTATTATATACTATACGGTACAACCATGTTGAAAATTTTGATTTTGATCTGAATTTTCCAAGATTTTGATATACCTTTAAAAAAGCATCCTGCGCCACTTCCTCCGCATTTTCCCTGTTTTTCAGTATCCTGACAGCAAGAGTAAAAACCATATCCTTGTATTTATCAACAAGGTATGAAAAAGCCTGCACATCACCTTCCAGGACTTTATTGATATAGTACCGGTCGTCTTTTTGATCCATTTTAATAGTTTGACGCATTAGCAAGAATAGAGGTTACAATTTACAGCGAAACTATTCAGTGCCTTCTGCATTCTTCCAAAGAGTTACGAGTTTCGGGTTACGAGTTACGAGTTCACCTACTCACCTTACTTTGCTTTCCTAAAGATACTTAATATATCCATCTTTAATAACTTTAAACTTCTTTTCTGTAACCATTTTCATTATCCCGGCGTCAAAATGAACAAATCATTAATCTTTAAAAAATAAAATTATGAGTGAAATTTTGATTGTTGCAATTATTTTCGGAGCCATTTTTGGAGTCTTTTATTTATATTTCTCCACAAGAAATAAAGAAAGACTATCTCTGATCGAAAAAGGAGCCGATGCAAGTTTGTTCTATTCAACAAAGAAAAAGAAAACTTTTCCATGGCTTACCCTGAAATTTGGAATGTTGTTTGTTGGTATTGCTGTTGGTACTGCAATTGGAATACTATTTACCAATAGTTTTCCCCTCAATCTGGAACCACTATTTATCTTCTCAATGATCTTTCTTTTCGGAGGTTTAAGTCTGATCTTGAATTTCATGATTGAAAGAAAACTCAGCAAGAAAGATGATGAAGCTGAATGAAAGTAATCTGATTTGTTATTTATTTTTCCCGGTATAATATTCTATCA
>JADFUQ010000380.1 GCA_015222065.1 Bacteroidota bacterium | reverse complement strand
TTCAACCGTAGATTCTGGGAACCACAAATGTTTGATCGGCTATTATCTGCTTGCCTTAATTGTCGCACCATCACGTTTTCGGAACTAACGGCATAAGCATTATATAAGTAATTGTTTGGATTTCTGGATCCAGGAGTTTCGTCTATTCGCACCAATTTAGGATTGGCAGAAGTATTGTATTTCCTTCCTTAATCCGAGCATTGTCTCCCTGTATTATATTCCTTACCCTAGAAAAAACCACCATCCTATTCTTTATTCCCATGGCATCATGCAGTTGAAAAGATGGCTGTTGTAAGTCCCCCCACTATTTTGCTGCTGGTGTATGGTGGGTTGAATTATGGCGGGAGGACATGGCAGCCATGACCATAGGGCTACCAGGCGTGCTGCTGAGGTAGTAGGTGGATGAGGGGGCAGGAGTGAGGGGATAGTGATTAGCTGAAAAGGTTTTTAAATTCGAATGCGGCGGGTGAGTCACTTCCTTTGATTGTTGAGGGGCTATCACACGAAAAAATTTTAAATCATTTATCTATAAGCCGTATTAAATTCCTTTTACCTTTTCTTATTTTGACAATATGCCCATCTTCTTTCATCTTTGCAAGGACATTGCTAATTTTAGATTTTGAAAACCCGGTTTCTTTGACAATATCTGATTGATTTGCCTGTCCGTTATGCTTAATGAGGATTTGTATTATCATTTCCTCATCCTCCAAATATTCCATTGCCAAATCCGGGTCAAGCAATGAAACATCATCATCGGTCTCACTGGTTAATGTGCGCTTTCTCTTCAAGAGTAGCACCGATATACCAGATATAAGAATAAGAATAAGAACAAGAATAAGTAAAATCAAAATGTTCAAAGGCCATGTACTGGTTATTGCATTTGGAAGCACAAAATTCGTCGCCATTGGCCAAATATCAGTATTGGGCTTAAGTACCAAAGACGGTTCCCCCGTATCGAAACTTCGGTACATAGTCCCATCCCAGATAAGCCGGTTCTCATCACGTTTGTCAAATTCAGGAGATGCACTTACTACATCATAATTATCCGGAATCTTGATAATGAGTACATTTTCAGAAGAAGGTATCATTACTTCAGTAAAAGAGTCACCTATGAAAATACCAGAGGAATTCACACGCGAAAAATTCACCCATTCAAAACGAAAATTGATTATGCCAAATGTGCCTGTCGTCGTTTTTAACATACCATATGAAATATTAACATCTCTAATTTTCATTGTACGTTTGGAATAATTTTCTGCTGAGATTAAGGATTGATTCATTCTATCTTCTAACTCCTTAATGACCTTTTGATATCGATATCCTTGACCATCCCTTATGAACTGATTCCATTCATTGAGCTCGGGTTGTGTCATTAAAGGTATACGTTCTTCAATGGTCCAAAACGCGGTTCCATTTTCATGAACTTCGATTGTTTTAATTGACTGAGCTGCCGTAGATGGCACTAAAAGAATAAAAAAAATAGTCAAGATCACCGCTTTATTCATATATGCAACTCTCATCAGATTCAGTATTATATTTAATCAATCCAGATAAAGTATCCTTCAATGATATAAAATATATTCATGTCTTTAAATTCAATACCAGAACTTGGTTATAGTACTTAATTTTTAAGATTCGGTATTCAAAAAGTTAATGTAATAACTGTATTCAATAGAACTACATGTTATTAGTATATTAATATATTACAATTAGGCCATATGACCTCCTCTTCACAACACCTATAAGTGTGCTATGTGAAAAGCATTTCGAATTCAAAAGAGGAGGAAATACAGGTGAAAACGATTAGAAACACATCTGAGAGATTAAATGCCAAGACGCTTGATCAAATGTTCATCAATATGGTCGAACAAGGA
>JADFUQ010000379.1 GCA_015222065.1 Bacteroidota bacterium | reverse complement strand
TTTTCACCTTTTGTTTTATATTCTAAAGGCTTACCGTTAAATACAGATACTGCAAGAATTTTATTGTTGGATGGTTTGGGCAGAATCAATTCGCCTAATGGCCATTTCATCAGGTGAATATATATCCTGTTATCTTTGTATGTTGAAGCAATCCAGTGCTCCGGTTTATATGGACCACCCCGGGTACCATAGACAGACTCACCATATTCCTTAAGCCAGCCTCCAACTTCTTTCAGTATATTAATCTGTCGTTGTTCTATACGTCCATCCATCATCGGGCCGACATTTAGTAACAAATTGCCATTACCCCCGGCTGTGCTGATAAGTGTATGGATACATTCCTGCGAAGATTTAATATGATCGTTTGGTTTCCATGCCCATTGAGTACCGATTGTAATGCAGGATTCCCATGGTGTATCAGGTTCAAAAGTCCCGACCCTTTGTTCCGGAGTTCCAAAATCACCGGCAAAACGGGCAGATGACATTCCCTGCATACCTTTTCGACCTTTGTCAACTCGATTATTTATGAGCAGATCATCATTCTGTTCACGACAGAATTGATAAAGTTTCATCCCTTCTTTATGATTCCAGGAATTTTCCCATTCACCATCGAACCATAAAATACGAGTGTTGTAATCTTTGATCAATTCCTCAACCTGACCATACATATATTCAATGTATTTATTCATATCAGAATTTTCAACAGGACGAGGATCACCACCATACCTTGTTGTATATTCGGGGTGATGCCAGTCGAGTACAGAATAATAGGTCCCAAACCAGATTCCCTGTTTTTCACATTCATCAGACAATGCTTTTAGCACATCTTTTCCGTATGGGGTTGATGCCATATCATATTCTGTGTATTTACTGTTCCATAAGCAGAAGCCATCATGGTGTTTGGTTATGATCACCAGGTATTTCATGCCTGCCTCTTTCGCGGTTTTTACCCACTCTTCGGCATTAAAAAGGGCGGGGTTAAATTCGTTATAGAGCTGGTCATATTCGACGATAGGAATTATTGGTCCTCTTGACCAGCCAATCTCAGTACCCCGTAAACTTACAGGTCCCCAATGAATAAACATGCCAAATTTAAGGTCCTGCCATTGATTCAATGCTTCCTTATTGGTTTTTAAATCAGGGTTGTCTTCACCACCGCCATATTGTTGCTGACATGTACCTGTGAGTGAAAGAGTAATTGAAATGATCCAGAGAAAAATAACTTTTTTCATGATTATGTTTTTTATGAATTAAATTCTTCAATTGCTTTGAACATTGTAATAATATTTTCAGGTGGGACATCGGGCAGGATATTATGAACAGTATTGAAAACATATCCTCCACCTTTCGAGAATATTTCAAGACGTTTTAATACTTGCTTACGAACCTCTTCTGTTGTTCCATTATTAAGAACCGTGGCAGTATCCACACCACCACCCCAGAAAGTAATTTCTTTGCCATATTCTTTCTTTAGTATTGCAGGGTCCATATCCCTGCTATTTGTCTGAACAGGATTAAGAATTTCAAAACCTGCTTCAATAAGGTCAGGGATCAGTTTATAAACAGATCCACATGAATGGAGCATAGTGTGCATTTTACTATTTTCCCTGACAAATTCACATAGTTTTGTATGCCTGGGCTTGAAATATTTCCTGTATGTTTCAGGACTCATAATCGGACCCATACCTGTTCCCAGGTCATCACCAAACTTCACAATATCAGCAATATCACCCACAGCTTTGCAAACTTTATCTAAAGTATCAAGATGAAGTTCCATAAGGGCATCGAGTAAAGCTTCAACATTTAAAGGATTCATTACCAGGTCCATAAGGAAATTATCCAGTCGTCGCAGAAACGATCCCCATTCGAACAGATTACATCCGACACCAATTACAAGTGCTTTATTTGTCGATTTTAATTCAATGGTTTTTTCCCTGAGTTCCTTCCAGAAATGATCATCGTTTGCATGATCCCAGGGCGGAACAGGAAAAGCTGCCCACATAACCAGTTCCATTGCTTTAGGCAAATCTTTAAAATTATCAGGGTATTTATCAAAATATGGGAACTGTGTTTGATCGAAAAATGTAGCTCCGGGAGGCATTTTGGCAATTTCCTGTCCCTTTTGGTTTGACGCATACCAAACTCCATTTTTATCTATCCTGTGTTTGAACCAACCTGGGAACCTAACCGGAATATTTCCGGGAAGAGTAATGTTTTTCCATTGATCGGAGTCAGTGTTAAAAGCCCTGCCGATATCAAGTATATCAATATTAAAACGGTCAATAATCTCCCATTCAGGTTCAGCAAGTTGTTGTACTACATCATATACCTTAACTGGTATATTGTTTATATTCAGGTGTTTCCTGAGGTTATGATACGCAATTGTAGAGATACCGGAGCTTGGAGTGGCACCCAGGTCAACTGGTACCTTATCAGGTTGCCGGTGATTAATTGCTGTTATTACACGTTGTCTTGAATTCATGTTTTATAAAACCCTAACGTGGATAAACCAAAAAATTTAATAATCAGACATCAAAATACAAATAAAAAGGCAAACTATAAAATGGTAACTATTCAGTGCCTTAAGTTTGGAATGATAAAATGATAAAATGAGTAAATGATAAAATGACTAAGTTTTTAGGCAATTTTCATTGTTGACTGTGGACTGCC
>JADFUQ010000045.1 GCA_015222065.1 Bacteroidota bacterium | reverse complement strand
TTTTATTATGCTTCCCATCATAATCATCAAGAAACTTATCAAGATATTTTTTCGCTCTTGCCTTTTTCCTGAAATATTTGCGTATGGCATTATATGTAACCGTATATAAAAAAGCATTAAAGGAAAGATGCTCTTTCAATTCTTTCCGTTTGTCCCAAACCATAAGGAAAACTTCCTGTACCAACCCTTCAGCATCTTCCTTTGAACCGAGGTAACCTTTTGCAAAATAATAGAGTTTTTTACTGTATTTTGAAAAGAGTTGATCAAATGCAAACAGATCTCCTTTTTTCAAAGATTTCACAAGTTTATAATCGGCATTTTTTCCCTGGTCCATAAGGAAGTTAAAACTTTAAACAACTCAGACTTCGCATTCTATAAATTCATAAAAAACAAATAATATGTAAATAAAATGAGTAGTATAATCAAAAATAGCAAAGAGTCAAATTAACGCAATATAGCAACTTTTAGAAAATATTATTAACAACGTATTTGAAATTCTCTTGCCACCTTAATCATTGCTTTAAGATTATCGGATGGTGTTTCTGCCGGTATTGCACATCCTGCATTCAAAATAAACCTGTTCGAGTCTTTATAAATTTCTAATAATTCAAGAGTCTTATTGCTAACATCCTCAACCGTTCCATGAGCCAGGACCCCACTGGGGTCAATATTCCCGATCAATACTGCCTTATCATGGTAAATGTCGAATATTTTTTTTATATCTGTTTTATAATCTAACTCAATAGCATCTATACCTGTTTCCAGCATTTTGTCGAGAATTAAATCTGTATTTCCACAAATGTGAAGAGTATAAGGCAGATTGGCTTTGTGTGCAACTTCAACAACTTTTTTTTCATAAGGAAGTGCATATTTCACATACATATCAGGTGAGATCATATCCGGACCGGCAGGGCTGTCTCCGTTTGAAAGCATATCACAACCTGTTTGCGCCATCAATTTTAGAAATTGAGAAGTTGCATCTGTACAGTATTCCAATAATTCAATTATCCTGCTCTCTTCTGCCATCATAAGGTCAAACATCCAATTCTGTGCCCCACGCATCATACTTGCAAGCGAAAAAGGAGCCTGATCGCAATTACCCCGGATATATATTTCATCCTTAAAATACTCCTTCAACAATCTTACAGCTTCCAACCAAATTTGTATGTATTTATATTGTCCAATTTTGGCTGGTTTCAATGATTTCACATCCTCAAGGTTTTCAAGACATCCTTGATGAGTACGTGCAGGTTGGTTCTCAGGAAAATCAACTGTTACACCAATAGCTCCTGCAAGAGTAGCCGTATCAATATCAACCAAAATACTATCATATTCATATTTTTCAACAGAGTTAATAAATGAATCGGCAATTACTTGTGGATCATTTCTGAATTGTTTCATTGTTACTCCATGTTCATGAGCTGCCATCATAAAATTGTGAAGCATAATGGGCGTAGTGTCCGGTTTTTTATCATTAAGTGCAGCAGTTATTCTTTCGTATCCATTCATAATTAATGTATCGGAGTATTAATAATATGGTTCTTCAGGATAATGCGTAGTTATCTTTCTTCCATCTTTCCATTATTCCCTGCCTATCCGGTCAGGCGGGCATTATCCCATCATCAGACTGTCATGGTTCTCATAAATCTTGGTAATGGCACGCACAATATCATCCATATCTGACGTTGTACCCAACAGGAGGCTTTGGTAAAAAACAACAGCCTCCTCACAGAGTTGGTCATTGCCAGGAAGGTAGTTCTCCTCCCTGTAACGCTGCAATCTATCCTCACCGAATAAACGCTTGTATCCCCTGGAGTTTATTGCCTCTTCCACTAATTCGTATTTATTCTGTGGACCGTAACCTGAACTGGCCGGGATGCCCTCAGCCCGAAGTGCTTCGATAAATTTGTTTTTGGGTATGTTATTGAAAAATTCCTTTTTATATCTTAATGGATATAAATGGTAGGCAGAGCGGTTAGCGCCTTTATTTAGTTTATAAGTAATGATACCGGGGATACCCTTCAGTTTTGAGTCAAGGTACAAAGCATTTGCCAAGCGTATATCTGCGTCTTTTTTTGCACGTTTCATCTGGGACATCAGTATAATTGCCTGCATCTGCTGCATACGGCGATTGCTTCCCCGGGTAGGATATGGGGTAGTGCCTTTGAAACTTCCATACGAACGTCCACAGTTATGAAAGGAATGGCAACGATCCATTAACTCATCATTGTTTCCGACAATGGCCCCACCTTCTCCGGCTGGAATGTTCTTGGAATTTTGAAAGCTGAAACAACCCAGGTCACCGAGGGTCCCTGCCTTCCTGTTCTTATACTCTGTCAGCCAGGCCTGGCAGGCATCCTCAATCACTTTCAATCCGTGTTTACCGGCAATGTCATTAACACTGTCCATATCAACCGGCAATCCGTAGATATGTACCGGGAGAATGGCTGTGGTACGCTCGTTGATCTTCTCCTCAATTTTTCCCGGATCAATCAGGAATGTTTCCGGATCGGTATCAACAAAGACAGGTAATGCTTTACTAATGAAAATTGAATTGTAGGTAGCAATGAAGGTATAAGGAGATACTAGTACCTCATCACCTGCATCTACCCCCAGTACATGTAATGAGATGAGCAATGCGGTTGTTCCGCTGGCAGTTGCCAGACATCGTCTGGTACCGATGAATTCGGCATATTTTTCTTCAAATTCGGCAACATAGTCCCCCCTTCCCCTCCACCACTTGCCACTTCGCAGCATTTCCAGTATATCTTTCTCCGCGGAGGGATCCCATACCGGCCATTCCGGCCAGGGCGCAGTACGGACAGGAGCGCCACCCTTGATAGCAAGTTTTTTATGGTCTTG
>JADFUQ010000044.1 GCA_015222065.1 Bacteroidota bacterium | reverse complement strand
TCTCAATACAACAAACAATATTTGTTAAAAAAGTATGGCAAAGCGCTTGAGAGTAAAATCCATATTATTCATTGCGGTATTGATGTAGAAAAATTTCGGCCAAGAGCAGCAAAAAAAGGCACTGTTCCAATTATTTTAGCGGTTGGCGAGTTAACAGAGCTAAAAGGGTTTACTTACCTTGTCGAGGCTTGCAGCATAATGAAAAAAAATGGATATTCATTTAAGTGCCTTGTTGTCGGTGAGGGAGAAGACAGAGAAGTTTTGAACAGAAAATCTAGTTCGGTAAGGGTGGACGATATCGTTGTTTTTCTGGGACGACAGCTCCAGGAAAAAGTGCTGAAGCTATTGGAAGCTACTACAATTTTTTGTCTTCCTTCGATTATTACAGATAAAGGAGGGCGTGAAGGCATTCCTGTCGCTCTTATGGAAGCCATGGCAATGGAGCTTCCTGTGGTTTCAACAAGAACAGTTGGTATCCCCGAACTTATCGGGCATCAAAGGGAAGGATTATTGGTTCCACAAAAAGACCCAGTTTCGCTTGCCAGCGCCTTAGAAAAACTTCTGGATAACAAGGAGTTAAGAATTGCGATGGGATCTGCTGCAAGAAAAAAAGTTATGAAGGACTTTAATATAGCTAATATTCCCAAATCGTTTGAGACCATTTTCGGTTGATTACATCTATATTTCTCGCAAGGGAAATAAATACCAGATTTTTTATGCATCAAGTCGATTGGTAAGGTTTAATTTTGAAGAAACTATCTAATGATGTTGTTATAACCTTTGACTATGAGTTGTTCCTTGGAGTGGATTCAGGGACAGCAGAGAAATGTATCATTAAGCCAGTGAATTATATTCTCGAGGAGTTTGAAAAATACAATGGCAAAGGAATATTTTTTGTTGATGCAACTTACCTTTTGACCCTTAAAAAGTTTCAGCACCCTGACTTTAAAATTATATCTCAACAAATTCAAGAAATTGTAAAACGGGGTAACAATGTTGAGTTGCACATACACCCACATTGGTTAGATGCTAGTCCTCTTGACAATAAAAGATGGACTTTTGTCAATTTCGACAAGTATCGGTTACATTCATTAACTAAAGAAAATATTTTGTCGTTATTTTTAGATGGCAAAAGGATTTTAGAGAAAATTATCCATAAAGTAGACCCTTTTTATAAGATTTCCGCATTTCGAGCGGGTGGTTGGTCCATAGTTCCTTTTGATGAAGGTTTGAAGCTGGCATTTTTAAAGTCAGGAATTAAATATGACTTCAGTGTTCTTCCTGGATTCAGGAAGAATCAATTGCCTATGCATTACTACGATTTTACTTCCGCCTCTCAGGTTAAACCATATTGGAGGTTTTCCAATAACCCTAATGTTGAGGATGATAATGGCCAATTTGTAGAGTTTCCGGTCACTACTTGTAAATTGTTTGGCGTATATTTGTTAATCAATAAATTATTGAACAGTAAAAATAAAATTAGTGGGGATGGTAAAGGAGCAGTCGCTGTCAACTTGAGCAATAAAATTAAGAAGATATTTTTAAATCAAATGTGTTTACTCACTATTGACCGGTGTTCAATCTATTTGTTAATGAAAATAATACACAAAGTAGGTGATAGAAAAATATTAACAATAGTAAGTCATCCTAAGGAATTCAGTGAAAGTTCAAGACGAAACCTGAAGTTTATATTAGAAAAATATAATACATTGACGTTAAAGGCTATAAATGATGTCGTTGTACCCCTCCCTGAAAATG
>JADFUQ010000378.1 GCA_015222065.1 Bacteroidota bacterium | reverse complement strand
TCCTGATCGAAAATGGTTGTCAGTCTTCCCATCGGATCGTAAGTATAATACGTTGAAACATCATTCGGATTGGTGACTGATTCAATCCCAACCAGTGGCTGGTAGGCATACCTTGTGATCCTTGCTTCCCCCGTATTCTGTTGTTGTTATTAAAAGTTTCACTCTTGATAAGAGAATTGATATGACGGTTTATAAGTTCATTGATAGCTGTAGTGGGATTGTTTATATCTTCAGGGTAATATAAATTTGTTTTTATCATACTGCCATCACTGTTTTCGGTTTCCGAGACTATTTTCCGGAGATGTTCCGGACTATATGTGTAAGTCTCTTCAGTTGTAACAGGATTGTTTCCGTTAACATCGAATTTTGTTGTGGATTTATTGGTTTGAATACTCCATCCGGCAACAGTCATATATTTTTCATATATATTGATCTCGTCAATATCCGGTGAGCGCTGTACAACTTTTAATCCGGGGATCACTCGCAAATTAGTAATATCACCGGCAGGGTTGTATTCATAATATTTCCTTAAGCCTGATGTTTCCATTCTCAGTGTATATCTTCTTCTCTTTAAGCATTCCCCTTTTCCAGTCGAAGGATGTTGTGGGAGGGAAGGGGAAGGTTGTATTAGATATATCAGGATTATCGTAAACTACATTAATACGAAATTTTAGTGCTTGAAAAGTTATAATAATTGCAACTAACGGGATTCTGCCCAACAAACCAAAACTATTTTATACAAAATAAAATTTCACTACAACCAAGATGGAAATACAATGTGATGCGGCTCTTTATTTTATGCAAGAATAACGTTATTATTTTTTAAGTGTTGTTCACCGGAATATTCAAAGAGGGTAGGGGTTAAATTGTTTAACCTGCATTATAAATAAAATTTCGAACAAACCCGGTTGTAAAATTTTAAATATTACTGACATATTATAGTACTTCTAAAATTTATCGAATGAGTGTCTTTGGCAAGCAATTGTTAATCAATATTCTATGTATTAATACAATAATACAGGTATTTCCCTTTGTTAAACAAAAAATTTTGTAACTTGTAGAATTATTAATTATTACTGATTAACACTAAACAGCTTGTTTCTGATTTTATCAGGGATCTTATTAAATACAGATAGACTATTTGACATTTAACTTTAAGATATATATGTAGTGTCGTGTTAACGATAAATAGAAGGGTAAGTTATTGCATATATTATAAGCATATTAAACTTCTATCTTTTACTTTTGCCTTTTGCCTTTTTACTTTTGACTTGATAGTAGTTTAAACAAGTGGGCATAAATAAAATTTAAGTAAGTTTTCACATTCACAAGCGTTAGTTTTAATAATCCAAAATAAACTAATTATGAAAACACCTAAAAACATCTTCTTTATACTAATTATTTCTTTTCTTTTTCTTCAATTGACGGTTTATAGTCAGGAGAAAACTAAGAAAATACCTTCAGATTCAATTCAAATTACCGGTGAACAAAAAGAGAAGGTATCAGTCGACGATAATACAGGTAATATCCTGCCCGATTCAACTAAATCTTCAATTGTCGTTTTTTCTTATGCTGGTGATACGATTGATAAGGCTACAATTGGTGAAAAACTAAAAGTACATTTTAAGAAGGGGATTAAGGCAGATGACCAATGGGTTTATGCAAATAATATCCGGATTGATGAACTAAAACCGTTAAAAGGCGAATCAAATTGGTATTGGTTTAGATTAAAAGAAGTAATGGAGCAAAATGATACATTATCCAGAATATTAAACCCTCAAAACAAACCTGAAATCTCTGTTAGACTTAGTGTTGGAATTGATTTGGAACATAGAGAAACTATTGCGGGTAATTTCACAATTGTTTTTAACAACGCAAAGAAGACAAGGAAGATATTTTCAGGTGTGACCGCCTTAATACTATTAATAATATTGGGACGTATATTATTTAAAGACAGATTTAAAATATTGAGAGATCACGGAACTGCAATGAAATCGCCCCCTTTTAGTTTGGCAAGAACGCAGATGGCTTTTTGGACAATCATTATATTAATATCTTATTTTGTCATTTGGATGGGAACAGGTAATATGATAGTAATCACAGGGCAGGTTCTGGCTTTATTGGGTATAAGCGCAGGTACTACACTTGGTGCGCACCTAATCGATAATGATGATATAACAAATTCTGATATTATTAAAAGACACCAGGAAGAAAATAATTCAAAAAGTTTTTTACTCAATATTCTTTCAGACAACCAGGGATTGAGCATACATCGCTTTCAAAACGTTGTATTTACTATAGCAATTGCAGGCTATTTTCTATATGAAGTAATTCATCATTATAAAATACCTGAGTTGGACACTAACTTAATGATATTAATGGGTATTAGTTCAGGAACTTATCTGGCAATTAAAAAAGGTGAGAACAAAGCCTTTCAGGAAACGCCAGTTGGATAAATCATTTAATATGAAAACTAAAACTAAAACTTTGAAACTAAAGGCCATAAAAAATGTAAACATTCGAAAGGGTGATCCACAGATAAAGGATGACAATCTAAAAGGTGTTATCTATAAAGGCCAGGAATTTGAACTTGAAGTAGAGGAAATAGAAGATAAGGTTAAGTGTGAAACCATTGATGGCAACTGTAAATGGTACAAAGATGCCAATGGTGATTATTTGTGGAGTGGTGGGTTTGAGGTGAAAAAATAAAAGAACAATATGGTAGAAGAATAGGTCAGATCATGAGATTTTAAAAGGAGTTATTGTTGAAAACGAGATCTTTATTGATGGGGTTGCAGGCAACACTTTTGGTCACGGCACCCACATTGCTGGTTTTATTAGAGCCAGAGAACCTGTTGTACATTGAATAGCTCCGAAATACGTAATTAGTAATCTGAAAATTACTGCAAATAGGGATATCAAAGATGAGTTATATAGAACAGCACTAAAACAAGTGAACATAAATAGAAGATATGTGAGTTTGCACATTTACAAGTGGTATGGCCCATTCTCTACACCAGAGGAACCAATTAATTTCACAAGCAAACATCAAAAATGTGGAGAAAAGTTGATAAAAATTGATAAATTTGAGAAAAATATAAAGTACTGATAATCAACAATAAAGTTTAATGTATTTAATGAAGTAATTTTACAAACCCTAAAGTTAATTTTATGAAAAATCTAATTTTTATTTTGGTTGTCTCAATAATGATTTCAAGCTGTGCTGTTTTAACAACAACTCAATTGGAATCAATAAAAAAGTATTCTGTAGCAACACAGGAATACTCTGAGTATCCAAGTTTA
Source organism: Bacteroidota bacterium (assembly GCA_015222065.1). Taxonomy (GTDB): domain Bacteria; phylum Bacteroidota; class Bacteroidia; order Bacteroidales; family VadinHA17; genus JADFUQ01. The sequence continues at coordinate 7,864 of JADFUQ010000378.1, read as the reverse complement.
TTAGTCAAAAAGTATGTTGATGTACAAAATGACATTTTTCTTCTATCATCTCCCTTAATCACAAATCCTGAAAAAGCGGCGGATAAGATTTTTGAAAACAATAAAAGGAAAAATGAAATTATTACTGAAGCGGAAAAACTAGACTTAAGTTTTAAAATTTTAAAGGAATACACTAAAAATCTTGAGGCATTAGCTACTACAGACTATTATGAGAAAATAGAAAAGAATGCTCTATCAATTGGTACAAATTTGGATACCTTGATTAGTGTCTATAATAATAAGTTTGATAAAGAAATTCCAGAAGGTATTGGTAGTTTTGTGTATAAGTCAATAGTATTTGTTGGTAAAAGGTATATCGACAAAAAAAGAGCTGACATTTTAAAAAAGTATATTGAAAAGGGGAATATAATAATAGAAGAACTTTGTAAGTCAAGTAAAGAATTTTTAGAAAAAACCGTTAAGGAAAAATGGCTAAGCGATTTAGATTTACAACTAAAAAATGTTCATTCGGGATTAAGGCAGCAAATATTAGTTGATACGACTAATTACCCTTCAAATGCTTATAACATAATGTTAATAGATTATAAAGTATCCGAGTTGTATGATGAAATAAACTACCTGCAAAAAATGAATAAATCATTAGTTAGTTCAATTGAAAAATTATATACAGCTCATAATTCAATTAACAATAATGTAAAGGAGAAGAAAAAGATGGAATTCATTTTAAATGATGTATCGTCATTTATTAACGACGTTTATGAATTAATTGAAATCCATAATTCATTTAAAAAAACCGAAGAAACTGAATAACATTAAATTAAATCATTATGAATACAGAAAAATTAAATTCTATCAAAGAGATTAGAAAAGTATTAAACGAAGTAAATACTGAAATACCAGCTCAGCAGATTGGAAGTACTGAACGTGATAAGCTGGAACAATCTGCTGTTGAACTTGAAAGCCTAATTTGGAAAATAGTAAACGAAGATATTAAACAAATCACCAATGATTTAAATGTAAGTAAGGCTCTATTACAAGATATTGCAAATGAATTAAAAAGTGCCAATACAAAACTAGTGGAGATTGGAAATAAAATTGAAAAAGCATCGCAGATAATAGGTGCATTAGTAGATATAGTAGTTAGAGCTGCGTCTGCAGGCTTGATATAATTAACAAACGAGCCATAACACGAGCTTCAGGGAATGATTTATTCTTGCTGGTTCAGCTATCTCATCCTATCTAAAATAATGATAATTCCCATTTCAAAATTCAAAGCTTCCATGTGGATGATAACTAAAACCTTTTAAAGCTGATACAGCCCTGTATATACCTTTTACTTTTTAACCGGGGGAAACCACCAGGTGTGTGGAAAAAACTGAATTTTTATGAAATGGTTTTAAGAATATTTACTGGTACATAGCAATCTTCCATATTGTCTTTGAAAGTTTGTAGGAAAGCCGTATGCGGGAAAACTGCACGTACGGTTTGACGAGGGGGGGCTACAGAGCTTACATATTTTGTTTGCTCTGTACACTACTCTACTGGTTCGTTTATTTCACTTCATCATTCGATATTCATTATTCTCTTCTCTTTTCTTCCTACTTCTTACTATTTACTTTTTACTTTCTTTCTTCGCTCTTCACACTGCATCACTGCCTCAATGCATCACAAAAAAAAGTTCTTCCACAAATAAAAGTAGAAGAACTTCAAGTAAAGAGTTAAGCAAAAATTCTTTCGATCGAAATAAAAAATTTGGTGGTTAAATACCAAACAGATTAATTATCGTTTTTGTAAAAAATTCCTACCTGCGGTTGGGATCACGTTTTTTTTCGTGGGCGACATTAACTTTTAAGTTCCTGCCACTGATTTCAACACCGTTTAATTCACCGATAGCCTGGTTGCCTTCGGTATCATCTTCCATTTCAACGAAGGCAAAACCTTTGCTTTGTCCGCTATACTTGTCTGTAATAACTTTCACAGAATTAACAGTTCCGAATTTTCCAAAGATCTCCGTTAGTTCATCTTCATTCACGCCGTAATGAAGGTTTCCTACATAAATGTTCATTTTAAAATAAATTTAGTAAATAAAAAATTTAAACCGAAATAATAAAAAATTCCGGTAATTCATGGCAAAAGTAGTAAAAATCCTTAAAATATGGAATTATTAAGATTATTTTTCCGAATCTTCAATTGCTTTGGTAAAGTTATTCTCTTTCATCGCCACTAACCAACACTAGGCACACCCTGCTCTTGATAAGCACCTGCTTTAAGTTTTTTCAGGATTTCTGAAAAGGCTTTTATAGTGTAATCAACATCCTCGAGTGTATGTATGGTTGTTGGAATTAACCTGAGCATGATCACGTCTTTTGGAACTACCGGATAAACAACAATTGAGCAGAAAATATTATAATTTTCTCTCAGATCCATTGTTATATTTGCTGCTTCACTAACACCTCCCGAGAAGAAGACAGGAGTGACAGGAGATTCTGTAACACCAATATCAAAGCCAGCTTCTTTTAACCCCGATTGCAATGCTTTAACAATTTTCCACATTTTTTCACGTAGCTCCTTCTTGCTTTTTAACATCTCAAGCCTTTTTAAGGCTCCAATTACCATTGGCATTGGTAATGACTTAGCGAATATCTGGGACCTCATATTATATGTAAGATAATTCACTACATCTTCATTACTTGCAACAAAAGCACCAATTCCTGCCATGGCTTTTGCAAAAGTTGCAAAATGGACATCAATCTTATCCTGCACATTGAAATGTTCAGGGGTTCCTGCTCCGTTTGCACCCATAGTACCAAATCCGTGAGCATCATCAACAAGTATTCTGAATTTAAATTTTTTCTTTAGTTCAACAATTTTATCAAGCTTTCCAAGGTCTCCTGCCATCCCGAAAACTCCCTCGGTAATAATAAGAATTCCTCCTCCGGTTTTTTGCGATAATTTTGTTGCTCTTTCAAGCTGCTTTTCAAGATTCTTCATGTCGTTATGCAGATACACGTATCTTTTACCCATATGCAGCCGCAGACCATCAAGAATGCAGGCATGTGACTCAGAGTCATATACTATTACATCTTTTCTGCCAACCAGGGCATCAATAATGGAAACCATTCCCTGGTAACCGTAATTAAGCAGGTAGGCGGCTTCTTTACCAACAAATTCAGCAAGCTTTGCTTCCAGTTCTTCATGCTTGCTTGTTTGGCCCGACATTATTCTGGCACCCATAGGATAGGCAAGGCCCCAGTCTGCAGAAGCTTTTGCATCTACTTCCCTTATTTCAGGATGATTGCCTAAACCGATGTAATTATTTAAACTCCAGTTTAGTACTTCCTTACCTCTGAATTTCATTCTTGGTGCAAGTTCTCCCTCAAGTTTTGGAAATGTAAAATACCCATGAGCTTCTTTTTGATATTGCCCAAGTGCACCACGGTTTTGTTTAATCTTATCGAATATATCCACGATTATAAGTTTTGATTAAGAAATATTCCACAAAGGTAGATTTTTTTAAAAATTTGACAAGAAAAGATTTGGTAATTAATCCGGAATGCTAAATAAATGGACTATTATTAGCTTTACGAAAAGTCAGGAGAGATTGCTTCTCCGCCAGCGGGCGGATCGCAAAATCCGTATACTTATTATACTTTAATGGTAGGCACAAATTTTAACCGAAAAATGAAGCATGAATTCTGAAGACATTTTAATCACTTTAGTTACTTCTTCATTTAGTCATTCCAAACTTAAGCAACTGAAAAATTACTCTGACTTAATTTCTTAGCAATTAGTTTAATTTTTGCACGTTTTTTGATTGATATTGTAAGTAAAAAAGTACCTTTGCGAAATGTTTTGTAAAATGAGGTTTAATTTGCCAATAACTATACTTCTTATCATCCTTTTTTCCGGATGTGGTGAGTATGAAAAAATGTTAAAAAGTGACGATTACGATCTTAAATATGATAAGGCTCTTTCATATTACGAACAGGAAAAATATATTAAAGCAGCAACATTATTTGAACAGATCCTGCCCAGATTCAGAGGTACCGAAAAGTCTGAAAAGATAAATTTTCTTCATGCAAAAAGTTATTATTTGATGGGAAATTATATAATGGCAGGACACCATTTCAGTACTTTTTTTAAAACTTATGCAAATAGTGAGTATGCTGAAGAGGCTTATTTCTTAACAGCTTATTGTTACTATCTGATGTCACCACGACCAAGCCTCGATCAGGAGAATTCATATAAAGCTATTAATGCCTTTATACTTTTTATGAATAGATTCCCTGCCAGCGAAAGAGTGAAAGAGTGTAATTTATTAATTAAGGAACTACAGGATAAACTATCGGAAAAGTCATATTTGAATGCTAAACTTTATTTTAACCTGGGTGATTATAAGGCTGCAAATGTAGCTATACAGAATAGTTTAGAGGAATATCCCGATACGAAATTCCGTGAAGAATTACTATTTCTCAAACTTAAATCACAATTTTTATTGTCTGAGGGTAGTGTGTATGAAAAACAAAAAGAAAGGTACCAGATTACCCTGGATGAGTATTATTCTTTTATTGAAGAATTTCCGGGAAGTAATTTTCAAAAGGAGATTGAAAGAATACATAAATCAACTGCAGTTTTCTTAAATATTGAAACAACAAATACAAATTAAGATATGGATTATAAAAAAACACAAGCTTCAATTACAACTGTTACACGCGACTTAAACAAAATGGAGGAGAAGACGGGGAATATTTATGAAACAGTGATTATCTGTGCTAAAAGAGCTAACCAGATCAGTGTTGAACTGAAGCATGAACTTAATAGCAAACTTGAAGAATTTGCCTATTATACTGATAACCTCGAAGAAGTATTTGAGAATCGGGAACAAATTGAAATATCAAAATTTTACGAACGACTTCCGAAACCATCATTAATTGCCGTACAGGAATATGTTGATGATAAAATATATTTCAGAGAACCGGATAAAGAGGAATAGGAAGTTAAAAGTGAGCTAAAGTGAGTAAATGAAAAAAAAAACAATACTTTCCATAGTAATAATATTTTCAGCATATATTTTATCATCTGCACAGGAGCTTAATTGTAATGTGCAGATAGTCACCCAGCAAATACAGGGAACAAATAAGAAAATATTTCAAACACTCCAGGCAGCAGTTTATGAATTTGTTAATAACCGTACCTGGACAAATAGTGTTTACAGCTATAGTGAACGTATTGAATGTAATATCCTGATAAATCTTACAGACCAGATATCATCAGACGAATTCAAAGGAACTATCCAGGTGCAGTTCAGAAGGCCGGTTTACAATACTACCTATAACTCTACTATGTTTAATTATATTGATAATAACTTTCATATACGATATGTGGAATTTGAGCCTCTTGAATTCAATGAAACATCTCATCTGTCTAATTTAACATCCATTCTTGCTTATTATGTGTATATCATTATCGGTCTTGATAATGATTCTTTTTCCTTTGAAGGCGGAACTCAATTTTTTGAGAAAGCTGAAGCTATTGTGATGAATGCCCAGAATGCTCCCTATGCCGGATGGAAACCGTATGAAGGGTCAGGTAATAAGAACCGCTATTGGCTTATTAAAAATATCCTTGATGTAGAATATTCTCCTGTAAGGGAGTTTTTTTACCGTTACCACAGGATGGGACTTGACAAGCTTGAAAGCAGCACCAATGAAGCGAGAATTGAAATTATCGAAGGACTGAGACTTCTGCAGGAAGTGTACCGGAAAAAACCGGATCCGTATCTTTTTCTTCTTCAGATTATTTTTGATGCCAAAACAGATGAGTTTGTGAATATTTTTTCCGAGTCTTTCGCCGAAGAAAAAGGCAGGGTTTTAAAAATACTTAAAGAAATTGACCCCTCAAATTCCCGCAAGTATGAAAAAATAAATAAAGCTGATTAGAGCAAAGAGCGAAGAGCAAAGAGCAAAGAGCAAAGAACTCAGTGTAAAAATAGTAAACGACTTTTGAACCCTGAACTTTGAATCCCCTCCGAAAAGTCAAAAAAAGAAAATGCCACTAAATCACAAAGGGCTTATTTTTATTACCTTATCTTTTGTGTATCTTTGTGTCTTTGTGGCAAAAAGAACACTTTTCGGAGTGGACTCAACTTTGAACCTTGAACTAGTAACTCTTTGGAACGATGAAGGATGAAGAATGAACGATGAAGTAAAGAAAAAAACATAACTCATAACTCGTAACAGTAACCAGTAACCAGTAACCAGTGACCAGTAACCAGTAACCAGTAACCAGTGACCAGTAACCAGTGACCAGTAACCAGTAACTTTTATCTTAACTATGCTCAAATCTCTTTCAATCCGGAATTACGCTCTGATACAGCAACTTGATATAGATTTCAATTCAGGGCTCTCTATAATTTCCGGTGAAACAGGAGCAGGAAAATCAATTATTCTTGGTGCACTTTCGCTTATCCTGGGGCAGCGGGCTGATAAACAAATGTTAAGAAATAAAGAGAAAAAATGTGTTGTCGAAGGTGCATTTGGAATTAAGGAATATAAGTTGCAGGAGTATTTCAGGGATAATGATCTTGATTATGATGAGTTAACTACCCTGCGGCGTGAGATCAACAGTAATGGCAAATCAAGGGCATTCGTGAATGATACTCCTGTTAAGCTCAATATATTGAGAGATCTTTCTCTGCGGTTGATTGATATCCATTCGCAGCACGAAAACCTGGAATTGACAAATAACCTGTTCCAGCTCAATGTGGTTGACGTTTTTGCCCGTCATTCAGATATGGTTGAAGATTACATTATTAGTTACAAACAGTATCGTGAACTGGAAAAGAAATTAACTGTGCTTAACAATACAGCACAGCAATCGAAGCAGGACATTGATTACTTTCAATTTCAATTCAACCAGTTGGAGGAAGCACATCTTGAGTCCGGTGAGCAGGAAAAGCTTGAGGAGGAATTAGAAACCCTTAATCATGCCGAAGAGATAAAAACAAATCTGGGAAATGCATCTTTTATTCTTGCTAATGACGAAAATGCATTGCTGGCGCGTTTGCATGAAACAGTGCAGTTATTAGGGAAGCTTAAATCATATTTTTCAAAAGCCGGGGAACTTTTCGATCGCCTGGAAAGTTCACATATTGAATTGAAGGATATTGCTGTTGAAATTGAACAACTTGATGAGGAGGTGGAACATAATCCCAACAGGGCAACAGAGGTAAATGAACGGTTAGACCTGATTTATTCACTTCAGCAAAAACACAGGGCTGAAACAGTTGATGAGCTTATCGGTATAAAAGAAGAACTTCAAAAGAAGATTGATAAAGTTACTTCATATGATGCTGAAATTGAAAAGCTTGAAAAAGAATTAGATTCTCAAAAGGGAAAATTGAAAAAAGTGGCAGCAGAACTTCGTGAAAGCCGGTTAAGCGTGATTCCTGAAATGGAGTCGCATCTAACAAGAATGCTCCGGCAATTGGGAATGCCAAACGGAAAATTCAGGATTGAACATAAAGATACGGATGACTATACGCCAACTGGTATTGATAGGGTAATTTTCCTGTTTTCAGCAAATAAGCAATCTGACCTGCAGGATATTTCGGTTGTTGCTTCGGGAGGAGAATTATCCAGGGTTATGCTGAGTCTTAAGTCTCTTATTACCGGTTCATCTGGTCTGCCAACTATATTTTTCGATGAGATTGACAGCGGTGTTTCAGGTGATATTGCCGACAGGGTGGGGAATATTCTGGGAGAGATGGCCCTGAATATGCAGGTGATCAATATTACACACCTTCCCCAGATAGCCAGCAAAGGAAAGAATCACTATAAGGTTTATAAAAAAGACGAAGGAGATT
>JADFUQ010000377.1 GCA_015222065.1 Bacteroidota bacterium | reverse complement strand
TACTTCTTACTTCTCAAGGTAATAATTTTGGTGTCGAAAAGTGGATAACGACATGCGTATCACCTGTTGCGGCAAACTTCGCACAAGGTTTTGTAAACATGACCAAACTCAATTTACCACTTAACTTCAATAAAAGTAATTCACTGCCGCAATCGGGTACATACGCTGGTTAGTCGCCCATGCACCGAACTTTAATATTAGTAGTCACTTATATAAAATTATACGCTGTGGCTGTGCTTTTTGCAACGACCAGCAACCTTGTTTTTTTACAGACTATTGGGGTTTACGAACATAGTTGCCTAATTGCTTTATAATTGGGCAATTATGCGGAACTTCTTTAACAATCTCATTAGCCGTAATATAATAAAACTAACAAAATTATGATATTCGTTAACTAAGTTTCGTTCGCTTTCGTTTGACATTTAATAACACTTTAATAGACTCAACATCATCATTTATTAATACTCTGATCCAAAGCCAGCGACCATCACGTTTTTGTTCAGCATTTTCAAACAAAGTTCGTGCTTCAGGATTTAACCTGTCTATTATAGAGAATGTTTTTTCAACCTCTTTCTTACCTAAAACAACTAAAATCGTAAAAGCGTCTTTTTCAGGAAAAAGACTACACAAAGTTTTACCGCTTTTTCGATAGCGTAATGTCCATCCGTATTTTTGACCATAATATATTAATTCTGGTGTAAAATCATAATTTTCTTCAACGTATTTTCGTATCTCTAACCAAAGAGATGATTTTTCACCAACCGTTTTAGTTATATCATCTTCGGTTGGTTTAATATTTCCATCTATCATCCGTTGATAAAACATGCTACATCACTCATTTAATTATTTTTTTTCCTCACAGCTAATCCTGTCAGATTGGTTGATATAAAAATTAAAGCGAAAGGAAGCCATATTCCTAAAATACTTTCAAACATTTCAAGACTTTTCTCAATTAAAAGAGCCACAATAAAAAAATCCATAAAAATGACAAATGCAAGAAATATAATAGCAGTTTGAAATGGAGTAGTGTAATTGAACTTCTTGAAGTAAATTAAAGATACTATTGCAAAGAAGATCGGAGCGCCAATTGCATGAATTATTAAAGTACTCTCCATAGATGTTACCTGCATCCCAATTCCCATAATGGCGCCACAAAGCACCCAACCAATAAATGCATGTATTAAAATAATAATGAGACTCTTAATGTCAATTTTGTTCATTCGATTTTCTTTGTAAATATTACCTTCAGTATTAATTCATACTTACCTACAGAATCAGGATGTTCCATTCTCAATATCACTTTATTTGGACCAACTTTTCTAAAAGTTTGCATTAATAAAGTATCGTGCCAATTCAAAAACAGAGTTTCCTCATTGACAAATTTACATGTTGCTGTTAAGAAATTTCCTGAACTTTCAAACCACCAATATCTATATAATTTTGCTTTTTCATCCCACGCAAAAATTGCATGTGCTTGTCCTTTTTGTCCGTTCACAGTTGATGAATAATCAAAATAAACATACTTATCATCTAAAGCTCTTTTGAATGTTCCAATCCCTGAACCTGTCGTTGCTTCACTGAACGCACTTTTTGGAACCATATATTCCAGATTCCAATTTCCTAACAAAAAATTAAATTTCTCCATTATGTTTAAATTGTTTAGCCATCGGGTCCTCTACCTTTGATGGATATGTGCGTCTAACATTATTTTCTACCGCAAATTATCATATAAGACTTATATATCCAAGCAAAAACGGATTCCATATAATATTACTTTTATTAATTAATGTAATATCCTAAGCCCGTTTGACACAATGTTACGGGTTACGACAAAACTTATCGATACGAAAAAATATATTCAATTGACTATTTCACTTTTGAGTCTAAGAGTCTCACGGTCTAAGTATCTAAGAGTTGTAAAAATAAGATTTCGGCTTAGGTTAATATGTAGTTAAAGAAGCAATCCCTGCACATATCTTTTGAGCTTTTCAATTACTCAGGATGCTTTGGCGAAAACCTCCCTGACCTGTGCTATCATTTGATTTTTTGTTAGATTATCTGAATTTTCCACTTTTAACACCTTATTTTGTAAACTTTTATGTTTTTTGTATTCTTTTATTAAACCGGTTTTTGCCTCAGCCGGACCAAAAATATAAATTTTCTCTGCGTCATTTGTTTTCTTAAGGATACTCTGGAAATAATTTTGTAATTGATGTTTTTTTCGTTTTGTCTTTTTTTTCTGAGGGTTGATCAATTGTCCTCCAATTCGGGAAAAAGATTTGTTTTCTCCTTCATATCTTACCCTCGATTCAACGTTTGATTCAATTCTCTCAAGTTCCTCCCTGCCATTAATCAGGGAAATGATGTAAGCTTTTTCTGAATCAAGCCATATTCCTACTTTTTTTTCCATACCCTAATAGTTTTTAGTTATAAATGTAAGCAATAATAATATAATATTGATTTACAATCACTTATCAAATAATGACATATATAAATTTACTAAATTATATTACAAAAACCAACTAATGGCTAAAGAAAATTTTTAACAAATTCAACCACCCTGAATAACAATGTTTTTTGTTAATTATTAACATTTTTTATAGCTTTGATAAAATATTAATCCGACATATATTGAGTATATTTCTTCAAATATTAAAAAAAATTGATCCTTTTTCTCAGTTCCAGGAAACAAGAAGGATAAATAAAAAGTTAAAAGAACGGGAGAAATCTGTTAATATGGAATATACTGAGTTGAAGAAAAAAAGGAAAAAGGTATTGTATAATTATTAACATTTTTTTTCTCTCCTTGCAATCATTTCAACACCTGTAGTATTCATAAACCGAAAGGAATTCACTCAACCATGATCAGGAAATCCCGATCACAAAGTTGTCTCCCTATTCTCAAGGTAGTTTATTTCATGTTATTGCTGTTACTGTCAGTATCCACTTTGAGTTCCACCTGTCAGCAACCGGGAATTATCCATGGAAATGTTTATGATAGAATTACAGGAGAAACCCTTACCGGAGCAACAATACTTACCGAAGAAAACACAGGCACTTCCACTGATGTAAACGGATATTATCAACTCGAGCTTTCAACCGGAAAAGCCATTTTAAAATATAACTTTATAGGATACCGGGAATTCCGTCATGAATTAGTAATCACAGATAATGATACAATCCTTTTAAATGTCTTCCTTGAACCATCACGCGAGCTTCTTGATGAAATTGTAATTAGTGCATCCCGGTTTGAACAGAAGCTTTCTGACATAACAGTATCAATGGAGGTATTGAAACCCAGGTTAATACGTGAATCAAATCCCTCCTCTTTAGATGCAGTCCTTAATCAGATACCGGGGATTGATGTCCTGGATGGACAGGCAAGCATCCGGGGTGGAAGCGGATATAGTTATGGTGCAGGAAGCAGGATACTTGTCCTGGTCGATGATCTGCCGATCCTTTCAGCAGATGCTATGGATGTTAAATGGAGCTTCCTGCCTGTTGAAAATGTATCCATGGTTGAGGTATTAAAGGGGGCTTCTTCTGTTTTGTATGGCTCATCTGCACTAAACGGTGTTATTCATTTCCGTACAAAATATCCGGGTATCAAACCTGAAACCCGTATAAATATTTATACCGGTTTATATACAAAACCTGCAAGGGAAGAGATGGTATGGTGGGAACATAATCCTATTTTCACAGGTTTTGATATCTCGCATGCTCAAAAAACTGAAAAGATTGATATGGTTGCCAGCATAAATTATTTTGCCAACCAGGGATACCGTGAAAAAGAATTTGAACAACGAACAAGAATGACGCTTAATCTGAAAAGAAAAAGTTCAAAAAAGCCGGGACTTATCATGGGACTCAACTCTAACCTGATGTACACAGATAAAAGTGATTTTCTTCTGTGGCTGAATAGTGATTCCGGTGCGTATATTCAAAATCCGGAAGTAGTTTCTACACTTTTCGGAACCCGATTCAGCCTTGATCCATACATTTCCTTCACAACCGGTACCGGTGAACATCACTCATTAAAAACAAGGTATCTTTTCTTTGGGAACGATTTTGTAGAGGCAGACGATAAAAACAATGCCTCAAAGTTATTCTATGCTGAATACAAATATCACAGAGAAATCGGAGAAATTTTTAATCTGGTTTCCGGTATAACCGGTTCATACAGCTTAATAAATGGTCAATTATATGGAGATCATTATAGCAATAATGCAGCAATTTTTTCACAGCTTAATAGCAAAATCGGGGATAAATTTACGTGGACTGCCGGATTACGGTGGGAAATAAACCGTTTGGATAATGAATCAGCCTCTTCACCGATAGTATTCAGAGCCGGTATGAATTATCGGGCAGCCAAAGCTACTTTTCTCCGCTTCTCTTTAGGCCAGGGCTACCGGTATCCCTCTGTAGCTGAGAAATATACAGGCACGCAGCTCGGAGCCCTTAATATATTCCCGAACCCATACCTGAACCCTGAAACCGGATGGAATGCCGAAATCGGTATAAAGCAGGGATTTACTATCTCAAATATTAATGGGTTTCTGGATATATCCGGGTTCCGGACTGAATATAAAAACATGATAGAGTTTAATTTTGGCGTTTATGCTCCTGACACCGTTACTATTCCCACCTTTGATCATGTTGGTTTTAAAGCACTTAATACGGGAATGGCGAGAATTACCGGTTTTGAGATCAGCCTTTCTGCCGAAGGACAATCAGGATCTCTGAAAACTCACGGGCAGATTGGATATACATACCTGAATCCTATTGACCTTACAATACATCACAACAATCCTGATACACTTAACCTGCTTAAATACAGATTCAAACATTCCTTTAAAACGAACCTCGAATTTAGCCGGAAAAAGATCAGGTTAGGAACAACAATAATCTTTCGGAGTAAAACTGAACGTATTGATGAAATTTTTATTGATCCCCTGGTTGGAAATATGATCCTGCCCGGGTTCCCCGAGTACTGGAAAGATCATCAGAAAGCTTATTTGATTGTCAATGGCAGAATAGGTTATAAGATCAGTCGCCGGGGAGAACTTTCTATCCATGGAAAAAACCTGTTAAATAAAGAGTATATCATCCGCCCGGGCGATATCGGACCTCCCCGGAATTTCTCATTGCAGTTTTCATTGGATTTTTAAAGGAGAAAGTTACGGGTTACGGGTCACGGGTTACGGGTTACATTTTAACAACCCTGCTGGTATAGCTCTTCCCCATAAAACTCACTCTGTACAGGTATATTCCTTTCCTCAGTTTTTCACCCCTGAAATCAAAATAATTCTTTCCCGGTTGTATCCAAATTTCTTCGTGATGTGCCATCTGACCGGTAATATAGAATACGTAAAGTTCACCCACTCCAAACTTGTCAGAGGTAAGCCCAATTCTGGATGATATGGTAAACGGATTGGGTTTAACAGGCAATAACATTACCTGATCAGTACTCATTACAGGCAATCCGGTAGTACTTTGCACTATAATAAATAAGGATGTGTCATCCAGTGTCTGAGCGCCTTGAACAATCGATCCCATAAATTCAACAAAAGGGGTTACATATATCTTCAGAAAAAATGTACCTGTTTCGGTCGGGGTACCCGAGATCAAAACACAGTAAGCACTATCCGGAAACAATTCGGTTGCATTGGCTTCATACGATAATCCCGGTGGAAGGTTGGCAACACTGTCTATTATAATTTTATATATCGGAATAACGCCAGTACCTAAATCAAATTCATAAGGTGGTATTACTGTAAAAACCTGCTCATAATATATATTTAACACAGCTACCGGTAAACTGTCCGGGCATATCTGTCCGGGTTCATTAATATCCTTACAATTGGCAGTATCAGGAACACATTGCCCGTACCCGGAAATTGCCATTCCGATAATAAAAAAAAGTACAAACATTCCCTTAATCAAGTTCTTCATACCGGATATTTACTATTCTAAAGCATAAAACTACATAAAATAACAATAAAAACCTAATTTACCTTTCTGATCCCGAGAGAGAAACCTGTCTGATTCGTAATATTTATCAAGGTTCTTCAGGATAATGCATAGTTATCCTGGAATGTTGGAATATTGGGATGTTGCATTACTCCATTGCCTTCATCTTTCCATTATTCCATTATTCCATTATTCCACCTGACACCTATTCATTTTTCGGATGAACCTTTATTAATAGCCATCGAGCGATTTTAATCACCAGACAGCTTAAAACAATAGCAAATATCCTGCCATTATATTTTAATAAATATTTTCTTTTTATACATCCAGTAACAGATGTACCACAACAGGAATAATACAATCATACCTGTAATAATATTCAGAGACACTTCACCGGTCCATCCAAACAATACCACAATGAATGGATGAATTATCTTTTCGATAAAATTCGCACCACTAACATGCGCAAAGAGATAAATAAACAGAGGATTCATACCTACTATAGCAAAAAACATGGCAATTTTCTTTTGTTTTTTTATATCCACTATCCAATATGAAAAAGCAAGGGTAAGCAATGTCCAGCCACCGGTTACAATTATATAAGAGCTTGTATTGATACGCTTGATGATCGGTGTAACGGGATTTAAGCCATATCCAACCACAAGACCAATTACGCCCGCGATTATCAATATTTTCAATTTTTGCCTGGCTGTGCGATCGCTCATAAGCAACTTGCCGGCCAAAACACCCCATATCGTATGTGCAGTAGAGGGTATAGCGTTGAAAGAGACCCAGTAACCATGAAGATCTTCACCTCCATAAAGCATATCAAACCAGGTACCAAAATTATGACCAGGTACAAATGGCTGGTTAAACCCTACTACCGGAAATTCTCTGTATATGAGTTCGGTAATAGCCAACAAGGCAAAAGATATTATAATTTGAGTTTTTACAGATTTCCTCATAATGAGAAATGCAATTAAATAGGTAACTGAAAGTTGTGCCAGTACATTTTGAAAACGGAAAACAATTTTCCCCGGTCCGATACAATACAATGCCCATCCGAGAAGCAAGAGGAGAAAAGCACGCTTGATCACATGCCGGAGTATCTGCGAATAGCTATCGCCGCGTTTAGTCCTGTTAGCAAAAGATAAAGGTATAGCCACACCTACAATAAACATAAAAAAGGGTTGAACAAGATCCCATGGGCGAAGTCCGTTCCATGGGTGGTGCTGAAACTGCCTACCGATAAAATGGATAATTGTGCCCTCTATGGCAGGATCAGTCAAATATGTAAAAAGATGGGTAAATGCGGCAATTAATAAAAACATTGTAAAACCGCGAAAAAAATCGAGTGATAACAAACGTTCTCCTGTTTTCTTTGAATCGACTGTAGAATTTGTCATTTTGAAAACCTTTTGTAAGATAATATTTTTGGAAAAATTTTCCAATATTAATAAAAATTCACCATCCTGCCCATTCAAAAAAAATTTCGTAATATTATATTGTTACACATTATTTGTTTTATTTTAAGTAATAAAACAAGTAATATACCGTTAAATACTCTAGAAATCCACTAACTGACTATATTATGATAAAAACAAGAACTATATTAACGACCATAACGGTCATTGTTGCTCTGCTCATCGGCAGTTGTGAAAAAGAAGACAACTCCCCGGATGACAATAATGAAATTACCGGAACTCAATTTATTGCAGATTTTAACGTGGCTAAAGAAGGTGTTTTGCGGTCAATTCCCCAGGAGTATATTAATACGGCACGCACTACACTGCATATCGCTTACCAGCACACTTCGCATGGTACACATGTATCAAGAGGAGTATTTGGGTTACAGGATTATAAAGATGGTGACCAGTCCATTTTTAGTATAACGAATAACTCCCCTGCTACAGACAAGCTCGATTTCAGGGATTATGCCATCTCTTCCTACGCAGAAAGCGGAACGGATGCGTCCGACTTAAGCAGGAATGAAACTGCCTTTATTCAGGCAACACGTAATTTCCTTGACGATCCTGACAATGCCGTAATTAATGTTGTAATGTGGTCGTGGTGCAATATTGCAGGACATAATGTTTCAGATAATTACCTTCCGGGAATGGGAACCCTTATCTCTGAATATGGAGCAAACGGTTCGAAAATCGGTACAGGTTCAGGTCAGAGAGAAACACCGGTAACATTTGTTTTTATGACCGGTCATGCCAATACAAACAACAATGTTGGTGATGGCAAACCGAAAAACCAGGCAGAACTGATCACTGCATATTGTGACACGAATAAACAATTATGTCTGGATTATTATAGTATTGACACCCATGATATGGATGATAATTACTGGGAAGATACAGGTGATGACGGGAATTCAACTACGTATGGAGGAAATTTCTATAAGGACTGGCAGAATTCGCACACCCTTGGGGTTGATTGGTTTGAGAACAAGCAAGCTCCGGGAGGATCTGTTGAATATGGCGCACATAACTCACAACATATCACTGCCAACCGGAAAGCTTATGCAATGTGGTGGATACTGGCAAGAATTGCCGGCTGGAACGGAGAATGAATGGAACTATGAAAGATGAAGGATGAAGGTTGAAGAACAACACCTTTTACTTCATCGTTCAACCTTCATCATTCATCCTTTCTTTCTGTGCCCAGGACAAGAATCGAACTTGCACAACCAAAATCGGTCACCAGGCCCTCAACCTGGCGCGTCTACCAGTTCCGCCACCTGGGCTTCTTACTTCTTACGTGACTTTGTGCCCAGAACAGGAATCGAACCTGCACTTTCCGAAGAAAACTAGTCCCTGAAACTAGCGCGTCTACCAATTCCGCCATCTGGGCATTTCTCACCTCTCATCTCTCATCTCTCATCTCTCACCTCTCATCTCTCACCTCTCATCTCTCATCTTTTCTTTTGTGGGGTACAAAATTATTAAATTTCTTTAATTTTAAGATCTTTTTTATATTTTTGCACACTAAATCGTAATATTATGCAGATGACATTATATTTCAGACATAATAATATTTTTATAATAAAACGTATTAACATCTTACAGACATAACAGAAAAAAGGTGAAAATTCATACTCAGGGCCTGCAATTTCTGCAGGCTTTTTTTTTACTAATCTAATAACATAAAGAATGAAAGTCTTAAAATTCGGTGGAACTTCATTGGGTTCTTCATCAAGAATGAAAGCCATTATACCTTTGATAACATCTGAGAAGCAAATTATTGTAGTACTTTCTGCCATATCCGGAACAACAGATACTCTTGTTGAAATAATCAATTTTCTTAATCAGAACAGGAAAATGGAAGCAAAGAAAAAGATATGTGAACTGGAGGATTATTACAAACATATTACCGAAGAACTATTTGATAGCCAGGTTTATATTAATACCGGTAAAAAGTTGATTGAAGATCACTTTCAATATATACGGGGATTCATACAGGAAGTTCTCACCAAACTCCAGGAAAAAGCCATTCTTGCGCAGGGAGAACTTATCACTTCAGCCCTATTCCATCAAATGCTGAAAGAACAGGGAATCAATTCAGGCCTTTTATCCGCTCTCAGTTTCATGCGCATTGATAAAGAAGGAGAACCTGATAATTTCTATATAAAGGAAAACCTGAACCGGGAATTAAAAAAATACAAAACAAACCAGGTCATTATTACACAAGGTTATATTTGCCGGAACGCATATGGTGCAGTAGATAATCTGAAGCGTGGAGGAAGCGATTATTCTGCTTCACTTATTGGAGCAGCTATCCGCTCTGAGGAAATACAGATATGGACTGATATCAATGGTTTTCAGAACAATGATCCCAGGTACGTTACTGAAACCCGCATACTGAGAGAGCTTTCATTTAACGAAGCTGCTGAGCTTGCATATTTTGGTGCAAAGATACTTCATCCTAGCAGCATTCAGCCATGCAAAGAATCAAACATCCCGGTACGCCTAAAAAATTCAATGAACCCTGATGATCCCGGTACTATTATTACCAATCAAATTAAACTTAACGGAATTAAAGCAGTCGCGGCAAAAGATAGAATTACTGCAATTAAAATAAAATCAGCCCGTATGCTGCTTGCATATGGATTTTTAAGGAAAATATTCGAGGTATTTGAGATCTATCGGACCCCTATTGACATGATCACAACTTCGGAAGTTACTGTTTCATTAACCATTGACAATACTGAACATCTGGAAGAGATAAAAAAGGAACTGGAAAAATTTTGTATTATAGAAATTGTTCATGATAATTCAATCATTTGTATTGTGGGTGATTTTATTGCCGAAAAAAATGGCGTAGCAGTAAAGATATTAGAAGCAATTCGCGAAATTCCACTGAGAATGATCTCGTATGGTGGAAGTTCACATAATATTTCGGTACTGGTAAAAAGCGATCATAAAGCAAAAGTGCTTAATTTATTGAATAAGGAACTATTTAAAATCACAAAATAAAATGGATAGCAAAGCAAAAATTAAAATACCTGAACCGATACAAAAAGAAAAAACGCCTTTTTATTATTATGATCTTGATCTGTTAAATCATACTCTGGCGACGGCAAAAAAAGAAGCTGATAAATACAACTTTATTATCCATTACGCGGTAAAAGCTAATGCAAACGACCGGATATTAAAGATTATCAGGGACCATGGAATTGATGCCGATTGTGTTAGTGGCAATGAGATAAAAAAAGTAATTGAAACAGGATTTGATCCTGAAGGAATTGTTTACGCGGGTGTTGGAAAATCTGACTGGGAAATTAAATTAGCAATGGAAACAAATATATTTTGTTTTAATTGTGAATCTGTTGCTGAAATAAAAGTAATTAATTCATTAGCCGGGAAAGCAGGTAAAACAGTAAATATAGCTCTACGGATCAATCCTAATATCCGGGCAGAAACACATGAATATATTACAACAGGAGTGGAAGAAAATAAATTCGGGATACACCCGGGGGAATTAGAAATAATAATGGATACGTTAGCACTTTGTCCTAATCTCAAATTTGTAGGACTGCACTTTCATATTGGCTCTCAGATTACCGATTTGAATACATTTAAAGGATTATGCATACGTGTGAACCAAATACAGGAATGGTTCAATAACCATCAGATAATAGTTAATCATATAAATGTTGGCGGAGGGTTTGGAATAGATTATAACGATCCGGATAATCATCCGGTTAGTGATTTCCCAAATTATTTCAAATTATTCAACAGATTTCTGGATATTGGTCACGGACAAAAGGTGCACTTTGAATTAGGACGTTCCCTGGTTGCACAATGTGGCAACCTGATAACCAAAGTATTATATATAAAGAATGGAGTAAACACAAAGTTTGCTATTTTAGATGCGGGAATGACTGATCTCATCCGGCCTGCACTTTACCATGCATATCACAAAATAGAAAATCTTACATCAACCGGGAAGCAGGAATATTATACTATTGTCGGACCAATCTGCGAATCGTCAGATAGTTTTGGCAAATATATCTTACTACCCGAAACTCATAGAAACGATTTGCTTTGTATCCGTTCTGCAGGAGCATATGGAGAAACTATGGCATCACGGTACAACCTTCGGGATCTGCCCCGGGCAATGTATTCAGACAATCTATAAAAACAACATATATTCAGCAAAATAATCATTGAAGTCCTTATTTGAGGATAATTCTATATAACGGACCTTTTCAAGGATCTTTGCAACTTTGTCTTTTCCTTCTTTATGAAACAGAGAATCCACTGCTCCACCTAATGAACTGTTGGCTGCTAACTCAATACATCCCTTAAGCTTTTCAGGTAACAATCCAATCCTCACCGCACTGTCAGCATTGATATTATTGCCAAACCCTCCTGCCAGGTAAACCTTTCCAATATCATTGTATGTCACATCAAATTCTTTGATCAGTATCTCTATTCCGGCCCGGATAGCTGATTTAGCAAGCTGCAATTCACGAATATCCTTTTGTGTCAATCGCATTTCATTACCATCTGCATCCGTACCTATCAATAAGCCTTCTTCAAAATATTCAGGTTTCATTAACCCGGTCTTATTGATTATTCCGGCATCAAGACAGGCAGCTACCAAATCAACCAGTCCGGAACCACACAATCCCAAGGCAGGTTGTTGTCCAATGGTACTGTACCATACTTTGCCTTTCCTGATACCTGCAAAAGATATAGCACCTGTAATACTTCCGACTCCACAACTGATACGTGCTCCCTCAAAAGCCGGTCCTGCTGCAGTTGCGGCACAAAGGATTTTTTCCCTGTTACCAATAACAATCTCTCCGTTAGTTCCCATATCAATAAACAAAGTAACCTCATCCAGACATTCAAAACTTCTATTATACATCCCTGATACAATATCAGAACCGACATATGCAGACACACCCGGGAATATCCGCATCTCAGCAGATAAAAAACCATCTTTAAGAATATCCTCAGCAAGTGAAATAACGGGATCAAGGGTAACCGGAGTAAAGGGGCTAACAGCAAGTGACTTAACCGGCAATCCAAGCAACAGATGGATCATAGTTGTATTTCCTGCCACAGTTAGTTTTTGTATTTGTTCTGCACCAATACTATTTACATAAGACAGCTCCTTAATTGCCCGGGATAATGACTCCCTTATAAGTTTGGTTAAAACATCCGGATCTTTGGCCGAAGCAAACTGAATCCGGGTAATAACATCATCTCCATACTCCCTTTGAGGATTGAGGAATGAAGATGTTCCGATCGTTTTTCCTGTTTTCAGGTTAACCAGTACAATTGCCACGGTTGTAGTTCCAATATCAACAGCAATTCCATATGCGAAATCTTCTCCCTTTTCTTTAATATGCACTGCAGAATCTGATCTTATAAGCAATTCAGGCTCTCTGCTATCTTTCCGGAATTTAAAACCCTGTTCAATCTGAAAAACGGCAGCTTTCTCCGGCAGATAGATAATCATTCCATCCATAGGGTTTACCCTGCATGCAAGCCTAATTCCCTTTTGTAGTTCCTCCTGTGAAATCATCTCCTTTTCGGTTGACCCCGGTTCGGGCACCTCGCCGGACAGCAAAACTTTACATTTACCGCAATATCCTGCTCCATTGCAGTATGCTTCCACTCCCCATCCCTGTTCACGTAACCCTTCCAATAAGGTCATCTCTTTCAGGAGAGTTGTTTTTGTTTTTTTCTCACCGGCAATAACTGTAATTCCAACACCTGAGACAGTCCTGTACTTACAATCTTTCATATCACATCCTCTGCAATCCCGGTCTTTTTTGCGCGTGGTTAAGGATTTATCAAATACGTAAAAATATGCCGTTGATTTGACCGGATCAAGCATCATTCCTTCGGTAATGGATAATTTATTTTTAACTTCCGATCCAATCAGGTACAGGATATGTTTTTGATATTCTATCGGAACATCTTGACAACCCGGGATATAGCAATAACTAACACCAACTTCTTTTTCCTTGACAAAGGGGAGAATCTTTTCCTGATACATAGCAGTTGTAAGATTAATCAGCATCTGGTCGGCAATAGTATCAAGCAGTAATCCTTCAAGATACTCACCGGTAGAAAATAAAGACGAAGATTCCCCAGATATATCTTTACCTAAAGTTGCAAGACAGAATATTCCATTCCGGAAATTTTCTTTTTTCCGCAGATTAAAATCTTCAGGAATTTCTCCGGTTTTAATAATCCCCCTGGGTTGTGCTAAGGAATATGCCTTATTCAGTACTGTTTCATAAATTGAATCAATAATCTTAAACGAATTACTCCCCGGCTTACAATCAAGTAACTTCAGGACGATCTGTTTTTCTACTGGTATTTTATGAGGGGAGAAAAAATACATTACGTGTTACGGGTTACGAGTTGTCTATGCCTGAATAGCGTTAACTCACCAAAAGTAATCATATTTTTCTTTACAATATCCTTATAAAGAGTCACAAGTTATAAGTTAAAAGTTTCAGGTTTCAGGTTT
>JADFUQ010000043.1 GCA_015222065.1 Bacteroidota bacterium | reverse complement strand
ATCTGCGGATAATCCGCCATTTTATTCTAATACCTCCTAAATATAATATATATATATTTTAATCAGGATTGATTGTTTGTCAAGATAAGATCAAAGTATAAAATCGTTTCTTTGGTTTTTCTAGTTTCTTTGGTTTGTTTGGTTTCTTTCCCCGTTAGAGATAGGAAACGCTTTAACCCCGTTAGAAAATTAAATCTGAAGGACATACGTGTAGAACATAAAATCTTGTTATTTATCTCTAACAGGGTCTGATTTATCTTCAGCGAAGCATGCCTCCAGTCCGCTATAGGCGGACGTGTCTCCAGCGAAGCGTGTCTTCAGTCCGTCTCGTACGGACATGTCTTCAGATTTACGTGCAAAGACGTGTCTACATCGAAGCAGACCCAATGAAATAACTGGAAGATATCCTTCGGATGGAAAACATTAATTAACCAATTAACTAATTAACCAATTCACTAATTAATCAATTAACTAATTCGTTAATTAACTAAATAGCAAACGGTTGTGGAATAAAGGTAAGGATTAATACAATTAAAGGTAAGATTGCATAAATTTTTTCTCTTTTTGTTAACGGCGTAATTGTATCCTGAATTACAGGATCTCTTCTTGCAAGGAAAAATGCTAAAAGTCCCCAGATAAACCATCCTAACCAAAGAAATCCCAATGCAATAAGAACAGCAATAATGGGGATATACATATATCTCCGCTTTTTTAAGAATACACTGTACGATATATGGCCTCCATCAAGCTGGCCAATTGGTATTAGATTCATTGAGGTAACCAAAAACCCCAACCAGCCAGCAAAAGCCATCGGATGTAGAAAAATGTCAGCTCCCTGTGGTATATTGGGATGGATAATTTTTGCCAGTATGAAAAACAAGAAAGAATCGCCCAACCTAAGATACGCTGCACCCTCAGGAGCTGGTTGAATTTTAGATAAGGCAATACCGATTATAGTAATAGGTAAGGCAACCAAAAATCCAGCAAGTGGACCGGCCATACCCACGCGTAAGAGTGTACCCCGCGACGGAACCATTGACTTCATCTTTATCACAGCACCAAATGTTCCGAGAAAATGCGGTGCCGGTATGAAATATGGTAGCGTCGTTATCATCCCTGCTTTTCTTGATACAAAGTAATGACCTAACTCATGACAGGTTAGGATTGCCATAATCGAGAATGAAAATGGTATACCCAGTAAAATATCAGAGAAATTCTTAAATGGGTTTCCACCACTATTTAATGACCCGGCAAAAATAGTTGATAATATTGTTGCCACAAAGAGTAAAATGTTTAACCAGTATTTTGGTTTATCTTCAACCTTTTTAAATATGCCAAATTTAACTACATGATGTTTCCCTTCAGTATCAAACAACGGTGTATATTCAGTTGTAGAAAAGTACTCTTTTATTTCGTCGATTGTTTTATCAACAGGTGGGTTTAGTTTTCCAACAACCTTTATTATACTAATACCTGTAATTTCTTCTATGGTCATCTTGTATTT
>JADFUQ010000376.1 GCA_015222065.1 Bacteroidota bacterium | reverse complement strand
GACACTTGCCCTGTGAAATTTGAGGTACGAAAATATTTCACCAGGGAAGGAGCATATTTCACTGTGGTTGAATGAAGAAATAAGAGAGGTGAGTAAGGAGAGGAAGAAGAGGTGAGTAGTCACTTATAACTTTAGTCACTTCTTTATTTATTGATTTTGCAAAGGTTCTGGCAATGTTTTAGTTATCCTTTATCAATTTATTTTAATAGTTCATCATAAATATATTAAATCAATTCATTATATTAGTACATTCGTATCAACCCATTAACAGGTTATTTTTATGAGACTATTGTACCTTAGTTTACTTATTGCTTTTCTTTTAACTATATCTGCGTCAGGACAAAAGGAAAGAAAGTTTAAAGAAAAATTCGTCGAGGCGGAATCATATATTCTGTACGAGGAATATAATGAAGCTCTTCCGGGTTATCTTGATTTACTTAAAATTTACCCTCAAAATGATAATTACAATTACAGGATCGGACAGTGTTACCTGAATACACCGGGACAAAAAGATAAAGCCATAGAATATCTGGAAAAAGCAATTTTAAATACGAACGATAAGTACAAAGTAGGTTCTTTCAAGGAAATACAGGCACCAGTAGATGCTTATTATTTTCTGGCCAATGCATATCGGGTAAACAAACAAATCGATAAAGCACTTGAAATCTATTCCATATTCAAAAAATTGCTTGACCCAAAGATTTATGATTCAGTTGTTGTTAACAAACAGATTGAGTCATGCTATAATGCGAAAAAACTACAGCAGAATCCATTATTCCTCAAATATACTAACCTTGGAGAACCTATAAATACACGTTTCTCCGATTATAATCCTGTTGTTTCAGGAGACGACACAAAGATGGTTTTTACACGGGCTCTGCAATTTTTTGACGGTGTTTTCTTTTCTGAAAAAGTTAATGGTACCTGGAGTAACCCTATTGATTTATCATTCCAGTTAGGAGTGGATGAGGATCTGTACCCCTGTGCACTTTCGTGGGATGGGACAACTCTCTACCTTTATAAACTTGATAATTATGTTGGAAATATCTATATCAGCCATTACTCAAATGGTATGTGGTCGCGTGTAGAGAAATTGAACGAAAATATAAATGATAAATATTGGGAATCTCATGCCTGTGTTACAAAAGATGAGAATACAATGTATTTTACCAGCAACCGGAAAGGAACATATGGAGGGCTTGATATATACAGGTCTGAAAAAGACTCGCTGGGAGAATGGGGCCCTGCAGTTAACCTTGGGCCTAATATCAATACAGAATATAATGAAGAAACACCATTTATCACTGAAGATGGACAAACCTTGTTTTTTAGTTCATACGGACACTTTAACACAGGTGGATATGATATTTTGTATTCTACATTACTGGATTCTGCTAAATGGTCAAAACCATTAAATATGGGGTATCCTATTAATACGCCAGATGATGATCTTTTTTACGCACCTGCAAAAGATGGAAACTTTGCTTATTACTCGCAGTTTACCGATGAAGGAATGGGCGAAAGAGATATTTTTCTGTTGGAGATTTTTCCCGAAGAACATCCAAGGAAATTCATGCTGTCAGGTATAGTATCTATAAAAGATATCAAATGGAAGATTGATGAAACATTCAGAGTATATGTTGTTAGCTATCCGGCAGGCGATACAATTGCTGTTGTTAAACCCAACATGGAAACCGGAGAATATTTTGTAGATGTGAGTGCCGGTGATTACGAATTGATTTTCAGTGGAAAAAATCTTGAAAAGACAAGTGAACTTATTTCTATGTCAGCAAACCAGGAAAATGAGAAGATACAAATACCTTCTGTGGAATTGATACCATTGGATCTGATTGCTGATTTTGAAGTGCCGGACACCAGTTTTGTAGTTACTGATAATAAGCCACTTTTATTACAACTTGAGACTGAAAATAACTCCCGGCTGATTGTCCAATACTTTCAAGACTCTTTATTACAAAAAGTTGACACGTTTTACATCAGAGACACTTTATTTGCCTACAAAGCTATTCCGCTTGAAGGTGATAACCAACTAAAATTTACACTTACAGATCAATTTGGCAATCAAACCATAAAAGAAACTGAAATATCATTCAACCCACCGGTCAAAAAACCTGTTGCAGATTTAATTTCAGAAAGTCAAAAGGAAGAACCACCTGGAGAACTTATAGATCTGCTTGAGACTCTTAAAAATCTTGCAGAAAGTGATGGTTTGATAGCTGTTCTTGAAGATATCAATCTTAAAGATCAAGAGATTGGAACCTCTGAAGAATTATTTGAATATCTTGCCAAACAATCAATCTCAAAGAATGAATTGAAAGAAATAGTAACCGTTGGTGCAAACAATGGTATTATCAAAATTGAAGATTTCAGAAATTTTGTTGCTGTCAATACAGAAAAAGATATGAGCAATATCATTCATGAAGTTGATCTGCAGAAAGAAAATATTAGCACACCTGATGAATTGATGCAGTATCTGACAGAAAAGACAGCCATATCATCAGTATTTACAGAAGAGGAAGTTAAATCAATATTTATTACCGATGAACTCCACAACCGGGATATTTTAATAGCTTTTAAAGAATCATTAACAAAATATGCTTTCGGCGATTTAAAGGAAATCCTTGATACCCTCCGGATTCCCAGTCCGGAAATACAAACATCATCACAATTATATGAATATCTTTCCAGGCAAGTTGAGCGGAAAAAAATTAAAGAAAAAGATTTACAACTACTGCTCTATTCAATTGCACTAAATGGTAATCCTGAAATAAAAAACCTATACAATAAGTTATTAATTGAATCTGATGGAGAACTTAAATCATTTCTTCAGACTTTAAATCCTGAAGAGATAAAAATAACCGATTCAGGTGGTTTTATTGAATATTTATTACAAAAATCTTCAACTGAAAAATTTACCAGGGAAGATGTAGTAAATATGATTGCTAAAATAATTTCCGGCAGTCAGTTAGACGAAGAAAAAATTACCGGCTATATCTCTTTAACAAAAGAAAAAGCCCGGAATGCCCGAAGACGAATTGCCTGGGGACTATCACTCGTTTTGGTAGCTTTTATCTTCTTTTACATTCAACGGAAAAAAAAGCATAAGGAATAGTACACAATTTATCAAATTCTCAACTAAGACGAGCTTTATTAAGAGGTAAAAATAATTTTTGAATGCTTTCATAAATTATTAAATTTGCCTTAATTGGTTAATAAGTGTATCTATGAAAAAGTTATTTATTTTTCTGCTTCTGGTTTATATTCCTATTTCAACACTATTTGCCCAACAAGACAAGGAAAAGGAGATATTCCTTGATGGTGAATATTTCATGTTGTATGAAGAATTCCCGGATGCTTTACCTTTTTACCTCCAGCTTATCGATAAATACCCAGATAATGCTAATCTAAACTATAGATTAGGATTGTGTTATCTTAATTTTCAGGGGGAAAAAGATAAAGCCATTCCTTATTTCGAAAAAGCCATTAATAATCTCACAGACAGATATAAAGAAGGAGACTTCAGAGAAGAAGAAGCCCCTTATGACACCTATTTTTATCTTGCTAATGCATACCAAATTAATAACGAGATCATTAAAGCAAAACAGACTTACGAAAAATATCTCGCTTTTCTCGACCCCGGTGATACACTTAACATTAATTTTGTTAATAAGCAAATTGAGTCATGCAAAAATGCAAAAAAACTAAAGCAGAATAAAGTTTACTTCGATTCTTATAACCTTGGGCAAAATATCAATGATGCGTATGCCAACTTCTACCCTGAGATTTCACAAAATGGCAATACAATTGTATTCATGACCAGCCAAAAGTTCTATGATGCAATATTTCACAGCAAAAAAGTAGATGGAAAATGGACTATACCTGTTAATCTGACACCTCAGATTAAATCAGATGGAGATCTTTATGTCTCCTCACTATCAGCTGACGGGCAAACACTTTATAT
>JADFUQ010000375.1 GCA_015222065.1 Bacteroidota bacterium | reverse complement strand
TCCGGGAATCAAATAAATCAGTTAATAAGGAAAACAATTGGAGAAAGGAAAATTGATTATTTCAATACCCATGGCACTGGAACGGTGCTGAATGATGAAACAGAATATAACGTCATCCGGAAGATCTTCGGCAACAAGAAAAATCAACCGATTATAAATTCCACCAAAGGAATTTTAGGTCACCCAATAGGTGCAAGTGGGGCCCTTGAAATAGCAGTTACCGCCCTCTCCATTCATACAACACAAGTTCATGTGAATCTTACAGAGTATCCATTTGCAGATCTAAACCTGGCTTTGGATACTCTGGACCTTAAGATCAACTATGCTTTGTCAACATCTTATGGCTTTGGTGGCCATAATTCGGCTGTTCTTTTGAAAAACTATACTAATAATTGAAATAAACTGTAACTATGTCATCAAATATTGGACGTTACCGGCCTTCATATCCTTATGCAGGAAAATTTATCTAAACAACTTTAACACAGCAATTGTGGTAAATAATTTGTAAAACGTAAACAATGTGTAAAGTTTTAATCACCGGAGCAGCTGGTTTTATCGGAAGCCATGTTACAAGACACTTTTGCGAAAAAGGTTTAAATCCCCTGTGTTACGTCAAAAAAACTTCTGATACAAAATTTATCAGGAACTTGCCGGTTCATATCCTGTATGGTGATATCCTCGATTTGGAGAGTCTCAAAAATGCAATGAATAACGTGGATACAGTGATCCATATTGCTGCGTTGTCAAAGGACTGGGGAAGCTACAACGATTTTTATAACATCAATGTAGAAGGGACATTAAATATCCTGAGAGCAGGTACTGCACGGGGTGTTAAACAGTTCATTATAACCGGTACCATATCAAGTTATGGAGAAGAAAATTCCAGCCAGGTAAAAAATGAAAGCTTCCCCTTCAATTCTCATTATCCATATTTCATGGACAGGCTCTTCCCCAGCAAGATGAATTATTACAGAGATACAAAGGCTTTGTCCACAAAACAGGCTATTGAATATGCAAATTCAAAAAATCTTAATCTGACAGTTATTGAACCGGTATGGGTTTATGGCGAGCACGAATTCCATACAGGCTTTTATGACTATATGAAAACAGCCAAATCAGGGATCCCATTCCTGCCTGGAAGTATAAAAAACAAGTTCCACGTTATCTATGCCCGCGATCTTGCACAAGCCTATTACCTGGCATATATAAAAAGGCCTACAAGGATAAATCGATTTATAATAGGGAACAAGAAACCGGTTTATATGGATAGTATCTATGAACTCTTTTGTAGTGAGATGGGCGTCAGAAAACCAGGGATCTTACCAAAACCCCTGGTTTATCCTTTTGCTTTTGTTATGGAACTCATCTATACTGTTCTGGCTGTAAAGCATCCTCCACTTCTGACCCGTGGCAGAGTAAACATGTTGTATGACAACATTGAATACTCTACCAGGAAGGCTCAGGAAGAATTATTATTTGTTAATAAATACAGCATTGAAGAAGGCATTAAAAAGACCGTTCAATGGTATGAAAAAAATCAATTAATCTAATTAAGCATGAATCAGATCAAAGTAAAAAACCTGATCGGTTTCGAAAAAAAATTAGAAAATACCAGGATAAAGCTGGTAGCCTTTATGTACTTCACGCGGCAACTACTCAGTGGGAAAATCAAGTTAAAGCACTACCCGAGAGTGCTTCGCAGGTTGCTGTTCTTTCTGGCTGCAATGAAACATAATAAGTATGTAAGGATTGGCAGACAGACAAAAATAAATCTATATGTACCGGGATTCCCGTCAAAAGCATTTTTTACTGTCTGTAGCAAAGTACTGGAATTTGACGAAAAGTTACCTGCTGTTTCAGTATTGATCTCAGTAACCTCGGCATGCCGTTATAAATGTCCTCATTGTTATCAGAAATTTGACAAAGGAAAGGATATGGATATTGAAGTATTGGTTGAAGCCGTTAAGAAACTTCAGGATAAAGGAGTAGCTTTTTTCAACGTCGAGGGCGGAGAACCCTTTCTGGTTTTTGACAAATTAATGAAGGTCTGTAATGCAATTGATGAAAGATCAGAAATACTGATCAACTCAACGGGTGATGGAATGACCTATGAACGAATGGTTGAACTCAGAAAGAAAAAGAATTTATTGGGAATTATGTTCTCACTGCATACCGATAAGCCGGAAGAACTGAATGGTTTTATGGGAGTGGATAATGCATGGGCAAACCTGGAGAATGGAATCAAACTCTGTCATAAAACCGGGATCCCTGTAACATTCAATACATGCCTGCAAAAAAATGCATTTTATAACGGGACATTTGAAAAGATCATGGATACATCAAAATCGTTCCAGGGATCGATTCTGCAACTGATCAAGCCAAAACCTGCCGGCGGCTGGTTGGAAACTGGAGCAGATGAATTTTCAGAAAAAGACCTGAATTATATTAAAGAGAAAGTTACGCAATATAACCTGGATCGGGTATACAAAGATTACACCTTTATCAGTCCAATGTTCATGGAAGAAAGTGCTTCAATGTTTGGATGTACAGCCGGTGGAACTGACCGGTTCTACATTAATGCCAAAGGAGATCTGCAACCATGTGAATTTCTGAATATTTCTTTCGGGAATATCCAAACGGATGATTTTGATACAATATATGAAAACATGAGGAATGTATTTGAACAACCGGGAGACTGTTTGCTGTGCGAGAAATATTCAC
>JADFUQ010000374.1 GCA_015222065.1 Bacteroidota bacterium | reverse complement strand
GTCTCATTTACCTTTACTCTAACAAAATAAAGCCCTTCCTGATTGAAATCTGAGAAATCGGCAATATAATTATTACCACCCCAGATATGATTCCCCGCTTCCTCCAGATTTCCTGAATATACAACAGGCTGTGGAGCAGGATGCTGCCGGTTATTTGAAGCATCCAACAGTTCAAATGTGCCGGTAAGCTTTGAATTATTTGCCCAGATAACTGCTTTTTTGGTACCATCAACGGCATATCCGCCATGTGATATGATGGGTCTGAGGGTTGGCTGGGCAATGATCTGGCCGGAAGCTAAGGGAGACCAACTTTCAAGTTTTTGCCTGATCCATCTTATCATCCTGGCCTGTTTGATTTTATCTTCAACAGTAAGACTACCAAGGTTCTTTAATTTCCGGGATGCAACACTGAACTCTATGTACTGTAAATGATCTTCCGCGTTTACATTATAGTACAATCGCTCGTTCTTGAACAGATAATCAATATCTCTTTTCTTTTCTGTGCCTGGATCAACTAAAACAGGTGTACCCATAACAAAGAAATACATCGGGTTGAAGCTTATGATACAATTTACTTTATTAGAACCGGAAACCGGATTATCTACAAGGTTGAACGAGATCCTTAGCTGCTTTTCATTTTGAAAAACGCCTGTAATTATTTGTCCTGTTTCAAGGTTGGAATAAACCGGCATGTTTTCCCTGATTACCCATTCCTCACCAAAAGGATTGTCTGATATCCGGTCTGTAAGGAAATCTTTTGTTGGAATACTGATTTCTTCAATTCCCTGAGTCTTTGGGGCACATGAATTATTAATAGTTGCTATTATAAGACTAAAAATGGTGAGAAATAAAATTACTAATGGAGTTTTTTTCATTTTGTTATATTTAAGTAATTGATTAATAATGAACCTTTTATTAGTTAATATATTTTCATCTTTGTGTTTCTTAGAGTCTTGGAGCCTTAGACTACCCCGTAAGGGAACGACTGTACCGGGGTGGATAAAAAAATAATACCTATTTTTCTTTGCTATATGCATCTCTTAACCGCTCAAGATTTTTTCTAAAAATATCACAATCAAAATTCGGATTGAATTCCGGATTGTTGATTATTTCTCCGGTTTCATAATTAAAGTATCCTTTCACAAATTTGTTGGACAAAGCATAAACTATATCATTATTTTCATCATGGAATGGAGGAACTTCAGTTAATATTTGTTCAACAAAAGCTTCCGGAGGTGAGATTTTTTTTAATTCTTCGCTATAGTAATTGTGGATTTTAGTTGAAATTGAAAGGATCAATACATTTTTACCAAAATACTTGCTCCGGCTATGTTTATAAATCAGGTCCAATCTATCCCGGGTGATTTTATATGCAGTTTTATAGAAGGAATATCTGAATTGAAATCCTTCTTTAAGAACTTTATCCGCAATAGTCTTCTCCTGGGTATAATGTAAAAATAGCTTTTTCTCTTTTGTATCTTCAAAGATATAGTTCAGTATATTATCATTAAAAAACTTATCTTTTGTTACTATTTTTGTTAGTTCAATTATCTGAAGTTTTGACAGTATCTTTGTTAATTCCTCTTTTTCTAATTCCGGATCCTGGATATGTAATTTGTCAAAAATCAGCTGGATATAATTATTTTTTTTCTTTAGTTGTAGATAGAGATATCCTATTATTACAATAAGAATAAGGAAAAGTCCCAATTCAAGATATGGACGAATTGCATAATTTAAGAAACTTAAAATTGTAAATAAATTATCCATTTTTCGTTTATTTTTATTTAAGTCACCGGATTTTTAATATTGTAATTGAATTCTTAATTCAGTTACCGGTTTTTATTGAACAAGTATGCAAAACCTTTGAATATCAGTCTGATAATAGCCAGGAGGAAATATATAGCGATAGTCATCAGGAGTGTAATGTGCAAGGTGGTAATTAGTTCTTTCCATTGCGAGTCATAATAAATTATTGAATATATATTCAATGCAAATGCTATTATAAAACTTATCAAAATAAACAACAATTCTCTTTTCTTTTGTTTGGCAGTAATGATAGTATTTTTCATTTGTTTTTTTTAACCGATCAGACAATTTTTAGTTTTTCAGGTACGGCAATCACTTTTTCTTCTTCAATTGCATTAAAACCAAGCAAAGCTGCAATACTGGCATAATATGCCTGCCGGATATATTCAGGATCAATTATATTATTCTTAACCGAATAGGCGAAAGCTTCCAGTTCGAGTTGTGTACCATCGTCTTCAAGATCTTCGTCCAGTATATATTCTCCTTTGTTTTTACTTGGTGTATCTGGTATCCAGCTTGCACCACCAAGTGGAATTGTGTCAAATACTTTATGTTCGATATTGTTTATAAGATGCATAATTCCTGGTGCAGGAGGAGGTGTCTCAGAAAACATTTTCCCTGCTTCAAGTTCCATAGTTCCTTTTGGTCCCATTATTTGCTCTTCAAGTCCGTAGTACTTATTACTTGTACAGGAATCATAGATCAGTTGAGTCCCTCCCGGGTAAGTATATACCAGGTTAACATTGTCGTGTACTTCTCTTCCGTCTTTCCAGTAATTAATACTGCCTGCACCCATTACTTTATCCGGGAATTCACCCAATGCCCAGTTAGCAACCTGTATCTGGTGTGATGCCAGTTCGGTCATCAGACCGCATGAGAATTCCTTATATAATCGCCAATTGATCTTTTTTTCAAGTTCTGGTGATGGTACAACACGTCTCCAGTCGTTATTCCTGTGCCAGAATGCCCTCATCTGAGTTATATTTCCCAATTGTCCTGCACTGATGAATTCCATTGCTTTAATATACTTCGGGTTGAACATTCTTTGGTGACCGATCTGAAGGATTTTACCGGTTTCCCGGTGAGTGTTTACCATAGCAAGGCAGTCTTCAGGTATCCGGGCCATGCTTTTTTCACAAAATACATGCTTGCCTGCTTGCAGGGCATTGATTGTAATATGAGCATGTTCATTAAGAGGAGTTGCGATCACAACTGCATCTATATCTTTTATTTCCAGTAATTTCCGGTAATCAACAAATGCTTTTGCCTTGTTATTAGTCATTTCTTTTGCCTTGTCAAAATGCGGTGAATAATTATCACAAACTGCCGCGATTTCTATAGAAGGGATATTTTTCATATGAAGAAGCAGCAAACTACCACGTGATCCGACACCTATAATTCCAATCCTGATCTTGTCGGATGGAGATAATGTTTGATCAGGGTTCTCATTTGCCAGAGCATTCATCCAGGGTAGGGATGAGGCGATAAACGAAGTGCCGGTAACCAGGGAAACATTTCTGATAAATTCTCTTCTTGATTGTTGTTCTGTTTTATTCATAAGTTCAATGCCTTAAGTTTAGAATGACTAAATAAAGAAGTGACTAAAGTGTCTAAAGTGCCTAAAATGCCTAAAGTTTAAACTTCTTCTCTTCCCAACTTTAGTTCACTTTAAACTTTAGTCACTTTAAACTTCTTCTTTACATTTATTTCAATACAAATATACTTACTTTTTCGTCATTGGTATAGATAGCTTCAATAGCTTCTGATTCTGGAAAATTTGACAGAATCTTTTTTTTCCTGTTCTGTGGTGATACATAAAGTGCAGTTGAAAGGATTTCTGCATCGATAGCTTTCGCAGATTTTACCGAAATTGTTCTGACTTTTTCAACTGGTTGCCCATTTACAGGATTAATAAGTGCGGTTTTTCTGTAACGCAGTTTCCCATTTCTTGCAAGCATACCAGATGTTGACATATTAATATTTTCTAAGTTAAATACGAAAACATTCTCACCGGGTCTGAATAAATGCTGAACACCAATATTCCAGTGGTTACCATATGGATGTTTTCCAAGAGCAAGTATCGAGCTTTCCCCAAAACTGACCAGCGCATTTTTTACATCATGGAATCGCAAAATTTCATTTACATAATCCAGTGCATAACCTTTGCCAAATCCGCCCAGATCAATCTTTATGCCGGGATCAGAAAAATGTATAGTTGCATCGTTTTTGTCAATAACAATATTATCTGCTCCTGACAATTTATTATGATTTTTTCCAAAGTTCTGTTGTAATGTAACATCAAAACAGGAATATGTGCTTTTGTAATATTTATTGCACGCTTCAAGTATCGTGATCCATTCCTGATCTACTTTCACAGGATTTTTAGCTGCATGCTGATTGATATAAGTAAGTTCACTGTCAGGCAGAAAACAGCTCAGCTTTTTCTCCAGACGATCAACTTCAGCTTTGATCTGCATGAAAACTGTATCGCCATTTGCCGTATCTGTATCAGGCAAGACAAGGTCGAGGCGGGTACCCATTCCGGCAAAATGATTATGATACAGAGATTCCTTCATCACTTTAGAAGCTATTTTTATTCCGGTTTAAGACCCGGAATTTTTTCTGATACGAAATTAGCAAAACAGTATATAATAGACAAAAAAAATCATATACAGGTATAATGATGTTTATTGACTTAAAAAAGAACGCTAAAACGCACTATTTCAAACACATACACTCATCGGAACACTATGCTGAAGCATGGTGCTATTTTTACGGACCATAAAGGCTATCGGTTTTATTTCCGTCAATTTATGCCGGATAAAATTTAAATGTACTATAGACGAAAACAGGAGAATAAACCGGTCAGACCGGTGACGATACTAAACTACTCCTGTAAATCCCATAAAAGCCATGGCAAGCAATCCGGCTACAATAAAAGCAATAGGAACGCCTCTCATTGGTTCCGGAACATCAACTAATTCAAGTTGTTCCCGGATACCGGAAAAGAGTAATAGTGCCATGCCGAATCCTATGGCATTTGCAATTGAAAAAACTACGCTTTCAATCAGGTTATAATCTTTCTGAACTGCAAGAATAGCAACACCCAGAACGGCACAGTTTGTTGTAATCAGGGGTAGAAAAATACCCAGAGCCTGGTAAAGTACAGGACTTACTTTCTTAAGAATTATCTCAACCATTTGGACCAGAGCGGCAATTACAAGAATAAATGTTATTGTCTGCATAAATGAGATACCGAAAGGAATAAGAATATAATGTTGAAGAAGATATGTGACAATAGTAGCTATTACCATTACGAAAGTCACTGCACCGGTCATGCCGATAGCAGTTTCTATTCTATTTGAAACGCCAATAAACGGACATACACCCAGAAACTTTGCCAGAACAATATTGTTGACAAAAATTGCTGAAATAATTATGATGATATAATTCATAGTATTTATTTTTTTTAATAGTGTCTGTCCATAAAGTCAAATTTTGAATTAAAGAACCAAGTGTTAAATAACAAATAGCAAAAAACAAATAACAACTTAACGAAGTGATCTCACGAACACCTTTAATATTAAGTTATTTTGTGAGTAAATAATATCCAAAT
>JADFUQ010000042.1 GCA_015222065.1 Bacteroidota bacterium | reverse complement strand
GAAGAAGCCAAATAAACGAATGAGAAGCCTATGCATGGTCACGTTCACGTATGGGTGGCTGGAGAGTGGCTTGTAGTCCCATTATGGGAACTACTGTAACCATTAACCGGCTTAAACAGCGTGGTTATATACCTTTCGAAGATTTCTACCGTAAATTGTCAGTTGTTCGATGAACCGCCGTATACGAGAACCGTATGTACGGTGGTGTGAGAGGCGCACTGGCGGTCATTTGACCGTCAGCCGCCTACTCGATTATGGGCTGGCATTATTTCTTCTTTTGTGCATTTATCTCTTTTGCATCAATAAAAAAAGTCAGACTAGTTACTTTACCCTTCTCATTTTTATGAAACGAAAACTGGATATTATCTTCTTTTATATAAAAATCGTTTTCTGATTCTGGATATAATTTTGCTTTAAATTCGCTTTTTTTATCATGGATAAATAGTTGCCCGTTATCTACAACGATGGTTATTTTTCGCTTTCTTTTTTTTATCGTTCTGTAAGTTCCGCTATAATGGATTAAAAGAGTTGGATCCAGCTTTATATATGTCCTGTTAAGAGGAGTTTTATCTAAAAACAAACCATTGTTGCATTTAAGATTTTGATTATCAACTTCCGTCTCAAATGAATTGCATGAATCACATAAAATCCGCTTTATAAAACATCCCGTTTTCTCTGCAATATAATATTTTGAAATACCCTGTGTATGTCCGGCACCTGTTTTTGTGTGTAGCTGGTAGCACCCTCCTAGATTTTGATATCTTTCTGCTATTTGTAGTGATTTTTCATAAGGGCTTCTTGAACTATCAGCAGTTCCGTGAAACATTATTATTGGAATTTTTTGGGCTTCTTCAAAAGAAATGAATTCAGTATCAGGAATTTGTCCCCACATATCTACTACTCCTTTGACAGTAAACTTTGTATTTAATTCATTCGTTGAATTATCCATCCGACCAAATAAATCAGTAATCATTGAGTATCGATTGTCAAAGTCTTGTTGATTCATATAACTAATTCCTGTGCTCATTAAAGCTCCGCCACTTACTCCACCAACAAATACAGCTGCAGTGTCAATTCCATATTCCTTAGCATTACTCACTAAAAACCGTAAAGCAGCATGAGAATCTTGTAGGGCCCGATAAGCTTCTTTCAACATTTCAATTTCGTCAGGGTTTATTCCGGTCCCTTTTCTGCGATTAATGGTTGAAACAACAAATCCTCTTTGTGCAAATAAAGGACAATACCTATCCATTTTTGATTTATCGCCTCTACTACCTCCATGAATTAACATTATTAGAGGCCTTTTATTTAAAGTGTCAACCGATTGTTTTGGATAATAAATATCCAAGTCAAGTATTTCGCTTTTTCCTTTATAATTAATTGCCTGTCCGTATACAATGTCTTTGTCAAGTTGTATATCCCTGCTTTTAAAATAATAGTTGTCAGCAAATCGGTGCGGAATACAATATTCCTGTGCTGACAATTGAGAATAAACTATGATAAGGACTAAAAAAATAAATTTATTTTTCATAATCTGGCCATTAATATTGTGCTTTTAATAGTAATGCTTGCCCATAACG
>JADFUQ010000373.1 GCA_015222065.1 Bacteroidota bacterium | reverse complement strand
ATATCGGGTTCGAGTATAGCATCAATTACACTCCAGTCACCAATCGGTTCCTCCACGGTTTTCATGCCGGTGAAAGTAAATAGGAGAACACGGGCATATTCCGGGACAGTGATGGAATAATTCCCATTTTCATCCGTGACTGTGCTGATCGTTGTTCCGCTTACCTCTACGGTTACCCCGGTGACGGGATTCCCATCTTCAGAATGAGAGACTGTCCCGGTTATGGTTTTTGTCTGGGCATGGGTAACAATCAGACAAAAAACCAGTTGCATAAAAATTACAAACAGCTTCTTTTTCATAGGTCGGGAAGTACTATTGTTGATTATTATTTCCATTTTATCCCTTTCAAGCTCATCAGGGCTATATTTTTAATCGTGTAATCTAATAACTTGTTGTTTAATCCCTGAAAAAATTAGATTTGTACAATTTACAAATAATTTGGCAAATGAAATAAATGCTACATAAGTTATTGTATAATTAATTGTTATAGTTATCCCAAAACACCCGGGTGGGGAATTGGGGTTAGTATTTCAATAAACCATTCAAACCACTTTCGGGGTATAAACCATTTCATTAACGAAGTGAGTGAAATATCTCATGAGCAGGTTCAACCGGTGGAATGTGGGAGCGAGTAAACCGCCGAAAGGGTTAACGATTCTAAAACCCCGTCAGCGGTTACAAACCCTGACGGTGGTTTGGTTGACAATAATTAAGGAATAATTTTGGAGGCTACAGATACCTAAGCATTCATAGGTAATGCTGCATTTTTATAGTTAGCTGATATTTATTTAAAATCTTTATGCTGCTTTGCAAGAATAGGGGATAAAAACTTATATGTTATCTTCAAGTCAAGAAAAAGTAAACGATAAATTGAATATCGAACATCGATTAACGAATAATGATTTTAGAAGTTAATTACGCATGAATAAATATGATTAAGAAAAACGATTGATTGAGTTTTCAGTTTTAATAATTGAAACTGTAAATTTACCCTGTGGAAAAGTTTACTGCATTCAGCAGGATAAATCAAAAATCGTTAATCGGTGTTCCTTGTTCGACATTCAAAATTTATTCCCTATTTCATCCGGTTATTCTTATATTTAATATTAGGTTATACCCTGCCAAAAATACAAACCAGGATATGATGAGTTTACGTGAGTTCTCCACTAAATATTTTCTTTATTGATATTTTGAAAAAAGATTATGTTCACCATCATCCCACAATGTCGGGTAATCATCATCCAGTTTTTTCAGCACAGTAGTAATAATAGCTTCCCGCATAAATTTTGATCTGTTTATTATCTTGTATTTGGCACAATAAGCTTTCAACACACCCAACTCACGATTATTAAACATAATAGTATGCCTGTTCGTTCTTTTGAGTTTTTTATCTTTAACCTTTCGTCGTATCAAAACAGCCCTGTTTGAGGCAAATATAGATATTTATTACTTTATATGGCTGATGTAACTATTCAGTGCCTAAAGTGTCTAAAGTTATAAGTGACTAAATGAAGAAGTGACTAAAGTTATAAGTGACTAAAGTTTAGAATGCTAAAATATCTACAATGTCTAAAGTGCCTAATAAAAGAAATGCCTAAAGTTATAACTCCTTCTCTTCTCAACTTTATTTCACTTTAAGTACTGATTCGTTACTGTCTGAATGTTTATTATAAAAATCATTCACAAGATTTTCACAATAACACAACATTACAAATTACCGGTTCATTCATACTCTACAGGGACACCACAGATGATAACCAGGTTATGCTTATCCGATATGTTACGGTATTGATGTTTTTCGTCAGGTAAAACAAGAGCAAAATCACCCTTCTCAATTGGTTGTTCTGTTCCTTCTTCATTAACCAGAACTCCTTCTCCTTCAATTATGTAATTCATATGTTCATAATTATGCCGGTGATAAGGGGTATAACCTCCCGGTTCTACTGTAAAAACACGTAATGCATAAACCGGAGCTCCATCCTTACCGGATAAAGGAACCTGCTTAAAGGTTTTTTCTGCACCATCTCTTTTAACTTTTCGCTTTTCAAGCTGGTGTAAATGAACTATTTTCATAAATTAAATTTTATTTTTTGGAATTTTTAAACAGATACTTCTGTTAAAGGGTTATACTCTAAGAGAAGAACCCTTTATAACCAATTTTGTTTCAATAACCTTTGTTTCAGCCGGATAATCGTTTGGTACTGTTTCAAGCCGTTTTAT
>JADFUQ010000372.1 GCA_015222065.1 Bacteroidota bacterium | reverse complement strand
TTATTATCAATCGGTACAATTTTGTAACCGAGTAATTCCCTGGTACCGTACTTCTTCACCAGTTTGAATATCTGAAAGAACTGCACAAAGAACTTAATGGAGAAAATGATCACTCCTGTAAAATAGATGAAATAGATGATCCGGATAAGGCTAAAGCTTTGATTTATTTCAGCCTGTTCCGTTTCCGGGCTAACCACCAACGGATCCATAATAAAGCGGTCGAAAATATATATTATTGAACCCTGTTCAGCATGACCTGTAATAGTGATCCGGATAAACGGTATTATCATGGCAAGCAAAAGCGTGGAAACCAGGATGATCCGGTTCAGTGAAAAATAGGTTTCTTTTCTTAACAGGAACCAGTAAAAGACATATAATACTGACAGGCTTATGCCTGATTCGTATAGAAAAATACCAAATTCATTCATATTCAGTCTCCTTTTTGCTTTTGGATCTCTTTTTCCATGATCTTCATGATCTCTTCCATTTCGTTTATACTAATGCTTTGTTCTTTAGCGAAGAAAGAGACCATGTTTTCAAAAGAATTGCTGAAATAGTTATTCACAAAACTTTTCATATGCACTTTGGTATAGACCTCTTTTTTTACCAGGGGATAATACCTGTGTGATTTACCGAACGCGGTATGAGCAACGAACCCCTTTTTCTCGAGAATTCGCACAATGGTCGAAACCGTGTTGTACGCCGGTTTGGGGTTAGGTAGTTTTTCGATGATCTCTTTTACGAAAGCTTTGTCAAGCTTCCATAGTATCTGCATAATTTGTTCTTCGGCTCTTGTAAGTTCTTTCATACCTCAAATGTATAACTAAATAATTAGTTATACAACTAAAATCTTAGTTATTTTACATTTATTTTTTATAAGCTTGGTTAATAAGGATATATATGATTAATTAAGTTGTCGGCCTTCAGATTGGCTCAACATAAGTTCATGTTTTTTCACCGCATCACAGCAACCAGGACAATTGGTTATTTACACTTCATGCTTATAAGAGTTCACGCAAAGATCGTAAAGAGTTCACGCAAAGATCGCAAAGAAGGCGCAAAGCTCGCTAAGGATATTTAATAATAAGGTTTTTCAAATAATCTTTTTTCTTTGCGTCCTTTGCGTGAACTCTTCGCGAACTCTGCGGTTCATTTCTTTCCACTGCCTCACTTTATCACCTCATTACCTCATCACCTCATTACTTCATCACCTCATAATTCAGGCGTTCAGTTTCCGGATAAGGTTCAGTGCTGATCCTGCCTTAAACCATTCAATCTGGTTTTTGTTATACGAGTGGTTTACTTTTATTTGGTCTATTGTTCCATCAGCATGATTAAGAAACACAGAAAGTGGTTTCCCGGGACCAAATTCTGTAAGGCCGGTAATTTGGAAAGTATCATCTTCCTGTACTTTATCATAATCATCAGGATTATCGAAAGTAATTGCGAGAACACCCTGCTTTTTAAGGTTTGTTTCATGGATCCTTGCAAAAGATCTTACCAGGACAGCTTTAACATTCAGAAATCGTGGTTCCATAGCTGCATGTTCCCTTGATGATCCCTCACCATAATTTTCATCACCAACAATAACAGTTCCAATACCTGCTTTTTTATATGCTTTAGCGACTTTTGGAACCTCTTCATAATCCATAGTGAGCTGGTTTTTAATATGATTGGTTTCATCGTTAAAATAGTTCACTGCTCCGATAAGGAGATTCATAGAGATGTTTTCCAGGTGTCC
Organism: Bacteroidota bacterium; assembly: GCA_015222065.1. Lineage (GTDB taxonomy): Bacteria > Bacteroidota > Bacteroidia > Bacteroidales > VadinHA17 > JADFUQ01. The sequence goes on along the minus strand of JADFUQ010000372.1, from coordinate 1,455 downwards.
GCGGTAACGTAACCATGGTCCTGCCATTGATATATGGTCGGTTGTACATTTCCCTTTTGCTTTAATAAGCAGGTTAAGGTCTTTCATATCATTCCCATCCCATTCAGTGAAAGGTGTGAGTAATTGAAGTCGCTCGGAGTCAGATTTAACATTAATTATAACTCCACTTCCATCTTCAGCAGGGTGCTGGTAACCTCTGTCTTCAACTTCAAAACCTGCAACCGGAAATTCCAGTCCTTCAGGTTCATCGAGTTTCACTTCTTTTCCCTCCTCATTGGTCAGGGTGTCTTTAATCGGATTAAATTTAAGGTTACCTGCAATGGACAATGCAGTTACAATCTCAGGTGATGCAACAAAGCCATATGTATTAGGATTTCCATCATTTCTTTTAGCAAAATTCCGGTTAAAAGATGTGATGATAGAATTTTTTTCTTTTTTTTCTGCACCCTCACGTTTCCACTGACCAATACAGGGTCCACAGGCATTTGCAAGAATGACACCGCCTATTTTTTCGAAAATATCGATAAATCCATCCCGTTTAATAGTAAACCGTATCAATTCTGAGCCGGGTGTAACAGTAAATTCTGATTTCACTTTTAATTTTTTATCAATTGCTTGTTGGGCAATTGAGGCTGACCTGGTAATATCTTCATATGATGAATTAGTACATGACCCGATCAATCCAACATCCAGTTTCTCAGGGAAGTTGTTATTATCAACTGCATCTGCAAATTCAGACAGGGACCATGCACGGTCGGGAGAAAATGGTCCGTTAATATGTGGTTCCAGTTCGGACAGGTTGATCTCAACTACCTGATCGAAATATTTTTCAGGATCTTCATAAACTTCCTTATCCCCTGTGAGCAGATAAGCGGAATTATTAGCAGCATCTGCAACATCATTCCGGCCGGTTTGTCGCAGGTATTCTTCCATTTTATTATCGTATCCGAATAAGGATGTTGTTGCCCCGATTTCAGCACCCATATTACAAATAGTACCTTTCCCTGTTGCTGAAATACTTTTTGCACCTTCACCAAAATATTCCACAATACACCCTGTTCCACCTTTAACAGTAAGTAGCCCTGCAACTTTAAGTATCACATCTTTTGCTGATGTCCAACCGTTGAGTTTCCCGGTAAGTTTTATCCCAATTAATTTTGGAAATTTACATTCCCATGGCATACCGGCCATAACGTCAACGGCATCTGCGCCACCAACACCAATAGCTACCATTCCTAAACCGCCGGCATTGGGAGTATGAGAGTCTGTTCCAATCATCATCCCACCTGGGAACGCATAGTTTTCCAAAATTACCTGGTGAATAATCCCGGCACCGGGTTTCCAGAAACCGATTGAATACTTGTTGGAAATGGATGCAAGAAAGTCATAAACTTCTTTATTGGTAATATTAGCGTTATTTAAATCGGTTTCAGCATCAGTTTTTGCCAGGATAAG